>CAZHSL010000757.1:0-1316 GCA_964535185.1 uncultured Corynebacterium sp. | reverse complement strand
GGCCGCGCCCCGCCGCAGCAGCACATCGCTGAACCCGCCCGTGGATGCGCCGGCGTCCAGGCACAGGCGCCCGGCCGGGTCCAGCGCGAGCGTCTCCAGGGCGCCGGCGAGCTTGTGGGCGGCGCGGGAGGCGAACTCGACGCCGTCGGGGACGTCGACGACCTCGAGCACGGCATCGGGGCCGACCGGGGCCGAGGGCTTGACGGCGGGCCGCCCGTCCACCCGGGCGCGGCCCTCCTCGATGATGCGCCGGGCGTGGCTGCGCGACCGGGCGAGACCGGCGGCGAGCAGAGCGACGTCGAGGCGGTCGCCGCTCACTGCTCGGCGGGCACCGGCGCGGGGGCGGGCCGGGCGTGCAGCCGTCCGGTCCAGGCGCTGTCGGCGCTGTGCTCGCGCAGCAGGGCCAGCACGGCGCGGAGCACCCGGGGGTCGTCCTGTTCGCCGTGGACCGCGATGTCGCCGTCGTCCCAGGTGGCGCTCACCGCACCGCAGCGGGCGCGGTCGCCCTCGACCACCGGCAGCGGGAACGGCGCGGCGATCGTTGCGAGGTCCGGGAGGATGACGGTGGGCCGACGGACCGGCTCGGCGCGCAGCGCGTCCTCGATCCCGTCGACGCCGGTGAGCACGAGCAGGGAGTCCATCCCGGCCCGTACGGCGCCCTCGATGTCCGTGTCCAGGCGGTCGCCGACGATCAGCGGACGGCGCGCCCCGTGCTCACGGGCGGCCACCTCGAACATGCCGGGCTCCGGTTTGCCGGCCACGGCCGGCTCCGCACCGGTGGCGTGCCGCAGCGCCGCGACCATCGCGCCGTTGCCCGGGGCGAGGCCCCGCTCGGTGGGCAGGGTGGCGTCGACGTTGGTGGCCATCCAGTAGGCGCCGTGGCGGATCGCGTAGGCGCCCTCGGCCAGTCGCGACCAGTCCAGGTCGGCGGACCATCCCTGGACCACGGCGGCGACGTCCTCGGAGTCGGTGTCCACGGGGACGAGGCCGACCTCGCGCATCTGCGCGCCGAGGCTCGAGCCTCCCACGACGAGCACCTTCGACCCCGGCTCGAGCTGCTCGGCGAGGAGGCGCGAGGCGACCTGCGGCGAGGTCACGAACTCCTCCGGCTGCGCCGTGATGCCCACGACGGCCAGGTGCTCTGCGGCCTGCTGCGGGGTGCGCGAGGCGTTGTTCGTGGCGAAGACGACGGTGCGCCCCGCGCGGCGGGCGGTCTCGACGGCCTCCGCGGCGCGCGGGATCGGCTGCGCACCGTGCATGAGGGTGCCGTCGAGATCGAACAGCAGCGCATCGTGCAGGTCGAGCAGGGACGGGTC
>CAZHSL010000756.1:0-1319 GCA_964535185.1 uncultured Corynebacterium sp. | reverse complement strand
GCACGCGCACCTCGCCCATCGTGTCGTGCTCGATGCGGTAGCCGTCCTGCTGCGCTGCGGACGTGGACTGGGTCATGAATGGCCTCCTCGGGTCGTGATGCGGTGGGTCTGGGAGATGGGGAAGGCGGGGCGGCGGGCACCCGCGACGACCAGCTGTCGCGGCTGCCCACGCGGGATCAGGTGAGCTCGTGGCTCCACGGCGGGTTGGCGCCGGCGCGGGAGACGGTGATCGCCGCGAGGGCCGCGGCGCGGCGCAGCACATCGGCGACCTCGTCGCTGGGCAGGGCGGCGAGTGCGCCGCGCTGCTCCGCGCCGAGCAGGCCCTTCGCTGCGAGGGCGTCGAGGATCCCGGCGGAGAACGTGTCCCCGGCGCCGACGGTGTCGACCGCGTCGACGACGACGGGGGAGACCTGCACGCGGCCGCTCTCGGAGAAGCCCACCGCGCCCTCGTCACCGCGGGTCAGGACGGTCAGCGCCGGCCCCAGCTCGCGCCAGGAGTCGACGACGTCCTCCACGTCCTCGGTGCCGTACAGCCAGGCCACATCCTCGTCGGAGGCCTTCACGACGTCGCTGAGCGAGATGGTCGCCTCGACCTGCACGCGTACGGAGGCAGGGTCGCCCATCAGGGTGGGGCGTGCGTTCGGGTCGTAGCTGATGGTCGCGGTCTCGCGGTACCTGTGCAGCACGTCGAGCACCGTCGCGGCGCCGGGCTCCAGCACGGCCGCGATCGACGAGGTGTGCACGGCGTCCACACCTTCGGGCAGGCCGACGGGACGCGGGTCCCACAGGAGGTCGAACTCGTAGGTCGCGGCGCCGTTCGCATCGAGACGGGCGAGCGCAGTCGAGGTCGGCGCCGGCACGGAGCTTCCCGAGGTGAGGCGGACACCGGAGGCCTCGAGGTGCGCTCGGATGGTGTCGCCGCGCGCGTCCTCGCCGATGCGGGTGAGCAGATGGGCATCGTGGCCGAGGCGGCTGAGCGCCACGGCCACGTTCATGGGGGAGCCGCCGGGATGCTCGCGACGTGCGCCGTCGATGTCGACGACGATGTCCGTGAGTGCTTCTCCGACGATGAGGAATGTCGTGGTCACCGATCGATCATCGCAGGTTTCCGCGAAGGGGGCGAACACGGTCACCGGTGCCGGAGGGGCACGAGGCGCATCGGATCGGTCGCGACATCGGCGCGCTGTGGCGCGGTCGACGCGGTCCGGAAGGGACTGCGGAGCCCGTCCCGCCGCATGAGCGGGGACAATGGGGGTATGCACGAAGCCGACCACGAGACCCCCGAGGCGCCGGAGCGGACGCCGACCGCCTCCGACGAG
>CAZHSL010000755.1:0-1320 GCA_964535185.1 uncultured Corynebacterium sp. | reverse complement strand
AGGCGCGAGGTCTCCGCCTCGGGGTCGAGCTCGCGCAGGTGGGCGATGGCCTGGCTGCGCAGCTCGTCGGTGAGCGAGGTGGAGGAGGTGTGCATGCGCAGGTCGATCCAGCCCGCCTCGAGGGCGAGCTCCCGGAACTCGGTGAGCAGCACCGTCTTGCCGGAGCCGCGGGCACCGGAGATGAGGATCGCCCGCGCCTCGGGGACACTTCCGGCCAGCGCTGCGGTGAACTCGTCGATCGCGACGTCGCGGCCGGCGAGGATCATCGGGGTGAGGCCGAACCCGGGGGTGAAGGGGTTGCTGTTCGTCGCCATGGAATCATGGTGTCGTGTGTGTCGGTGTATGTAAAGCGGGGTCGGGCGAGTCCTCCGAGCCGATTGACAAATCCTCCACTTCCCGAAAATGTATCAACCCTCTCCTTGAATGCCGCTCGAGGCACTCGGCGACCTCCATCCACGCCGACAGCAATTGCCGCAATGCCGCACACCCCTCGCCACCAGCACCTCCGCCCGGCGGCCGAACGACTCCGACAATCGCCGCCGACACCTCGACATGACCAGCGGATACGCCCTACCACACAGCTCCGACACCCGACGTCATCCACCCACACCACCATCGCTCAGCCCCGACCATTCCTCCACACACCACAGTTATCCACACATTCATCCCCAAATGACCGCAGGCCTTTCCCGGCACCCTGCCGTCACATACTCTGAGAGCCTCACGCAATGCAGCGATCCCGGGATTTCCCGGGCGAGGACAGGAGGTGCCGCGATGGGCGAGTTCGACCAGTCGGAGCACGGCACGGCCCAGGGCGCGCGGCTGCCCGCCGGGCTCCTCCCGCCCGCCGAGGTCCCGGAGCTGCCCGCGTGGAGCGCCCGGGCGCGAAGGCCGCTCACCGAGTCACGGATCCTCGAGGAGGTCGGCACCGGGACCCTCGAATCCGGTCGCGTCATGGCGCTGCACCGCACGGCGCGCACACGTGCTCGGCTGTACGCTCACCACCTGCGGCTGCTGGCGACCTTCTTCCGCGAGGACCCGGAGGTCCGAGGCCGCCCCGAGGACGCGGAGCTCAGCGCGCTGAAGATCGCTGCCGGCCTGCGCTGCACCTATGACCAGGCCTGGAGCCAGGTGCGCGACGCCCGCACCGCGGTCGAGATCATGCCGCTGACCTTCGAGTACCTGCGCCGCGGCGACCTCACCGAAGCGATGCACCAGACGCTGCTGCGCCGGGTGCGCCGGCTGACCGACGAGCAGGCCGCCCGGGTCGATGCGCACATGGCGACGGTCGAGCTGCCATCGGTCTCGATCGGCACCTTC
>CAZHSL010000754.1:0-1321 GCA_964535185.1 uncultured Corynebacterium sp. | reverse complement strand
CCGTCGATCGAGCGGATGCGGCGCAGCACGTCGTCGAAGGCGGGCAGGTCGGGGCAGGCGATCTCGGCGACCAGGTCCCAGCCGCCGTTGGTGGTGTGCAGGGCCTGGATCTCCGGGAAGCCGCGCAGGTGCACGATCACGCGGTCGGTGCTGCGACCCTCGACCTCGATGAACGAGGTCGCACGCACGGTCGAGGCCTCGGCGTAGTCGCGCACCCGCACCGTGAAGCCCACGATCACGCCGGCAGCGGTGAGCTTGTCGATCCGGCTGGTGATCGTCGCCCGGGAGACCCCGAGGCGGGTGGCGAGGGTCGCGATCGGGGCGCGGCCGTCGTTGCGCAGGGCGGCGAGCAGTCGTTCGTCGAGGTCGGTGAGGCGCTCCATGCGCATGATGCTAATGCCGGCTGCCCAGAACGCACAGGAGCTTGACAGAAGTTCAGCATTCTCGCCATTCCGCTTGCCATCTGCGAACTCTAGGCTGAGGAGCACCAGCGCCGACGCTGCCCGTCGGCCCCTGCCCGCACCCAGGAGGCGAGACGATGACCCAGCTGCTCGATGTCGCGAACATGGCCCGGTGGATCCAGCGCGACGGCGCGGAGAAGATCCTGGTGCGGATGACGGAGTACCTGGAGCAGGACTTCCGCCGCTGGGAGCGCTTCGACAAGATCCCCCGCATCGCCAGCCACACACCGCTGGGCGTGATCGAGCTGATGCCCACCTCGGACGGCGAGCTGTACTCCTTCAAGTACGTCAACGGCCACCCCTCGAATCCGGCTCGCGGCTTCCAGACCGTCACCGCCTTCGGCGTGCTCGCCGATGTCGACAACGGCTATCCCACGTTCCTCGCGGAGATGACGCTGCTGACCGCGCTGCGCACCGCGGCCGCTTCCGCGATGGCGGCGAAGCTGCTGGCCCGCCCCGACTCCCGCACCCTCGCCCTGATCGGGGCGGGCTCGCAGTCCGAGTTCCAGGCCATGGCCTTCCGCGGGGTGCTCGGCATCGAGGACCTGCGCGTCTTCGACATCGACCCCGACGCGATCCGGAAGGTGCGCCGGAACCTGGAGCCGCTCGGCTTCCGCGTCCACGCGGCGACCACGGTCGACGACGCCGTCGCGGGCGCGGACATCATCACCACCTGCACCGCGGACAAGGCCCAGAACACGATCCTCGACGTCTCGCAGGTGCGGCCCGGTGTGCACCTGAACGCGATCGGCGGGGACTGCCCCGGCAAGACCGAGCTCGATGCCCGGATCCTCGAGCGGGCGGGCGTGTTCGTCGAGTTCACCCCGCAGACCCGCATCGAGGGCGAGATCCAGCAGATG
>CAZHSL010000753.1:0-1323 GCA_964535185.1 uncultured Corynebacterium sp. | reverse complement strand
GCCACTCCCACCACGGCGGCCCGCCCGCGGACTACATGAGCTGGGACTACGCCGCGACCGCCGAGGAGGCCCTCGCCCAGCTCGATGCCGAGTACGACCGCTGGATCTCGGGCGTGCGCGCCTGGGACGCCGACGACCTCCAGGTCGCCGTCGGGGAGCCGGAGGGACCGTGGGCCGAGCACTCCCGCGCCACGCTCGTCGCCCACATCAACCGCGAACTGATCCACCACCTCGCCGAGATCGCGCTGCTGCGGGATCTGTGGGCGCATCGGGGCTGAGGGCCGGGGCTGCGGCCACGCCCAGATCCCGATTCGGTGAACTCCTCACCCGTCGGAGCTCGTTCGGGGGACGATGAGGGCATGTCCTTCGACCTGGTCCCCGCCGAGCTGCTCGCGAGCGCGCTGACCGCGGTGCTGATCTCGATCCCGCTCTCCTTCGTGCTCGCCGGGGCCGCGATCGCCGGTCCCCGCCCGAGCTGGAACCGGGCCGGCCTGGCGATGGGGATCGGCCTGCTGATCGGGGTGCTGCTGACCGCCGCAGGGCTGTTCGTCCCGTTCCCCGGCGCCGTCCCCGCGCTGCTGGGCCTCGGCATGCTGCTGGGCCTGGTGCTCGCCGTCGGGGCGGCGGTGCTGGTGATCGCGCACGAGGACGGCACCTTCCTCTCGGCCGTGCTCGGCATCGCCGCGTGCGTGCTGGTCGCGCTCGCCGTGCCGGCGGACGCGACGCGCGCCGTGCTCGACCTCAGCTCCTCGCCGCTGGTGCTGATCGCCGCCATGGTCATCGAGGCGGTCGCCCTGGTCGCGATCGTCGGCTTCCTGGTCGCCGGCGCCGGGAGGGTGAGAGCGCTGCAGATCGGGGTGGGCGCCGCCGGCATCGTCTCCGCCGTGCTCATCGGGGTGGGGGCGCTGGCGGCGCTGGTCCAGGAGCTCGCGGGGGCGGATCTCCCCTCGCCGCCGCTGAGCGCCGTGCTCGTCGTGTCGCTGAGCGCCCTGGTGATCGGCAGCGTGGTGGGTGGGGTGCTCGAGACGGTGCGCGGGCGCCGGGAGGCCGAGCCCGTGCCGGAGGCGCACTGAGCCGGTGACCGCACCGAGCCGGTGCCGCCGTCGGCCCCGAGGGGCGGGCGGCCGGGTGGGCCTCAGCCCCGCGGGGCGAGCACGTACCCGCGCGGGGCGAGCCGGGCCAGCTCCTCGCGCAGCAGCTGCCCCACCTCCTCGCGCCGCTGCGGCCCCATCCGCTCGATCGGACCGGTGACGCTCACCGCGAGGGACCGCCCGCCCTCGCGGGTCAGGGCCACGCCCACGCAGGCGATGCCCGCCTCGTTCT
>CAZHSL010000752.1:0-1327 GCA_964535185.1 uncultured Corynebacterium sp. | reverse complement strand
CCGCCGACGGTGACCAGCGAGATGGTGCTCACCGCGACCACCCGCACGCCGCCCAGCAGCACGGGGCCGGCCAGCGGCAGCTCGACCTGCAGGAAACGCGCTCGGGGCGCGAACCCCTGGGCGGTGGCGGAGCCGAGCACGTCCCGGCTCACGGAGCGGAAGGCGTCGGAGGCGGTGGGGACCATGAGAGCGAGCCCGTACAGCGACAGGGCGATGATGATGTTCGCGGGGCTGCGCACGCCCGTGCCGATCAGGCCCGGCAGCAGCACGAACAGCGGCAGCGAGGGGATCGCGTACATCAGCGAGGAGCCGGTGGTGACCGAGGTGCGCAGCCAGCCGCGGGAGTTCGCGAGCTTGGCCAGCGGCAGCGAGAGCAGGAAGGCGATCAGGATCGGCGGCAGGGCCTGCACCAGGTGGGCGCCGGTGTAGCCGGCGATCACGTCGAGGTTCCCCAGGACCCAGCTCACGAGGACCGCTCCCGGGCGGGCGCGTCGGGGGTCGCACCGTCGCGGGCCGCACCGGCGTGCTCCGCACCGTCGCGGGCCGGGCCGCCCTGTGCCGCGAGCACCCCGGCGGCCCGTCCGTCGGCGTCGACCACCACGTCGCGCCCGTCGACGTGCTCGACGTGGAGGGTGCGCGCGCCGCGCTCGGCGCCGACGAAGCGGGAGACGAAGTCGTCGGCCGGAGCGGCGAGGATCTCCTGCGGGGTGCCCACCTGGGCGATGATCCCGCCGGGCCGGAGGATCACCACCCGGTCCCCGAGCAGGAAGGCCTCGTCGACGTCGTGGGTGACGAAGACGATCGTCTTGCGCAGGTCGCGCTGCAGGTGCTGCAGCTCCTGCTGGAGCTCGCGGCGCACGATCGGGTCGACCGCGCCGAACGGTTCGTCCATCAGCAGGATGTTCGGGTCCGCGGCGAGCCCGCGGGCCACGCCGACGCGCTGCTGCTGGCCGCCGGAGAGCTGAGCGGGGTAGCGGTCGGCGAGTGCGGCGTCCAGGCCCACGGTCTCCATCAGCTCGTGGGCGCGCTCGCGCGCCTCGCGCCGGGCGGTGCCGCGCAGCACGGGCACGGTGGTGATGTTGTCCAGCACGGTGCGGTGCGGGAGGAGGCCGCTGGCCTGCATGACGTAGCCGACGCTGCGGCGCAGCCGCACCGGGTCCAGGCCCGCGACGTCGTCGCCGTCGATGTGGACGCGCCCGGAGGTGGGGTCGACCATGCGGTTGATCATCCGCATCAGGGTGGTCTTGCCGGAGCCGGAGGAGCCGACCAGCACCACGGATTCGTGGGAGGCGATCTCGAGGCTGAAGTCCTCCACCGCGAGCGTGCC
>CAZHSL010000751.1:0-1332 GCA_964535185.1 uncultured Corynebacterium sp. | reverse complement strand
GGGATCTGCGGCACCGATCTGCACGAGTACCTGGACGGGCCGATCTTCTGCCCCACCCCGGAGACGCCGACGTCATGGACCGGGGAGACGGCCCCGGTCACGCTCGGGCACGAGTTCTCCGGCGTCGTGGCGGCGCTCGGCGAGGGGATCACCGATCTCGAGGTCGGGGACAAGGTGGTCGTCGAGCCCTACATCCTCAAGGAGGGCACCGACACCGGCCCGGATTCCACCGACTATCACCTCTCCGAGGGTATGAACTTCATCGGGCTCGGAGGCAACGGCGGCGGCCTGGCCGAGAAGATCGCGGTGGGCCGCCGCTGGGTGCACAGGATCGACCCGAGCATCGAGCTGGACCAGGCCGCCCTCATCGAACCGCTCGCCGTCGCCTACCACGGTGTGCAGCGTTCCGGCGCGAAGACCGGCGACATCGCCGTGATCGGCGGCGCGGGCCCCATCGGGCTGCTCACCGGGGCGGTGCTGCGGGCGCTCGGGGTGACTGTCGTGGTCTCTGAGCTCTCGCCTCTGCGCCGTCAGAAGGCGCTGGACTCCGGCGCCGCGGATCACGCGCTGGATCCGGCCGAGGTCGACGTGGCCCAGGAGGTCCGCGACCTGACCGACGGCAAGGGCGCGGACGTCGCCTTCGAGGCGACCAGCGTGCAGGTGGTGCTGGACACCCTGATGGATGCGCTGCGCCCCACGGGCGTGCTGCTGAACATCTCGATCTGGGGCCACCGCTCGGACTTCGACATGCACAAGCTGGTGATGAAGGAGATCGATCTGCGCGGGTCGATCGGGTACGTCAACAATCACCCGGCGGTGATCGAGCTCGTCGAGAGCGGCAAGATCGATCTCGCCCCCTTCATCACCGGCCGCATCGCTCTCGAGGACCTGATCGACAAGGGGTTCGACACGCTCATCCACCGCAACGAGACGGCGGTGAAGGTCCTGGTCTCGCCGTCCGGGAAAGGCGTCGACCCGGCCTGATCCGCAGGCCGTGACGCGCGAGGGGTCAGGCCGGGTGAGGTGTCCAATCCACCTCGCCCGACTGCGCGAGCGCGGCGAAGCCGGTCCTCATCGTCAGCCCATGCCAGCGATCCTGCGCAGCCAGCGGCAGCCGGGGGCGAGCGTGAGGCCAAACCGTTGCGCGGCAGCGGCTAGCTTCTTGTCGTAGGTCGCGATCTCCGTGACCGTGCCTCCGTACAGGAGCGCCGTGGACAGATGCAGCGCATCCATCGCCCGCAGTCCCGAGCGCAGCGCCAGGGCGTGATCGACGACGTCGTCGTCGACGGCGTCGAGGTCCACCCTGCGCACGATGGCCTCGACGTCCTCATG
>CAZHSL010000750.1:0-1338 GCA_964535185.1 uncultured Corynebacterium sp. | reverse complement strand
CGCAGGATGTCCGCGTGGCCGGCGTGGCGGGCGTTCTCCTCGATGAGGTGCAGGGCGAACCAGCGCATGCTCCAGGTGCTGCGACCCTCGAACCAGGGCTGGTCCGGGACCGGGCCGCGGGTGTCGAGGTCGGCGGCGCGTATCGCGGCGGCGAGGTCCTCTCCCGCGCGGTGCAGCTGCTCGATGAGCGAGTCGGCGGTGTCCTCCTCGCGCAGCGCCTCCGGGGCGATGGTGCCCTCGGCCTGCAGCTGCTGCGGGGTGCGGTCGTGAGCCGCCGGCGCCTCGGGGGCGGCGGCGAGGGTGCGCGCCGCGCCGCTCGAGATGAGCAGCACGTGCCGGGCCAGCGCGCCGAGGCTCATGCCGGAGGCGCTCGGGGTGGAGGCGAGCTGCTCGCGGTCGAGCCCGTGCAGAGTGGTGGCGACCTGCGCGATCTGCTGATGGGCGAAAGTGGCGAGGCTGTCGCGCTCGTCGGTGGTGTCTGCGGTCAGGAAGGGCATCGTGCTCGTCTCCTCAGCGGTCGCCGCGCCGTGTGCGCAGCCGGTGCGGGTGGTCGGGATGCCACGTTCCTCCGTCGAGCGGACAGTTTCTGTCCGCGAAGTCGGGCAGAGTAGGCCCATGAGCGATGTGACCACGAGGGCGCTGCGGCTGCTGGCCCTGTTGCAGTCGCGAGCGGTGTGGACCGGGCCGGAGCTCGCCGCCGAGATGGGCGTGACCACGCGCACCGTGCGCCGCGACGTGGACCGGCTGCGGCAGCTGGGGTATCCGGTGCTCACCTCTGCCGGGCACGGCGGCGGGTATCAGCTCGGCGCGGGCCAGGCGCTGCCGCCGCTGCTGCTGAGCTCGAGCGAGGCGGTCGCCGTGGCGGTGGGCCTGCGGCTGGCGGCCTCCTCGGGGGTGGACGGCCTGGACGAGGAGGCGCTGCGGGCGCTTGCGGCGCTGGATCGGATCCTCCCGGCGACGGTGCGGGCGGAGGTGGCTGCGATCAGCGCGGCGACCGGCGTGATCACGCGGCCCGCCGCCGGCATCCGCTCCGAGGTGCTGATGACGCTGGCCACCGCCGTGCGGGACGGGGTGCGGGTGCGGGTGGACTACGAACGGGCCGACGGCGAGCGCGCCGAGCGCCGCCTGGAGCCGCAGCGGGTGCTGTCGATGGAGGGCCGCTGGTACCTGTTCGCGTGGGATCTGGACCGGGAGGACTGGCGCACGTTTCGGCTGGACCGCATGCATGCCGTGCACGCCTCGACCTTCCCCATCGTCGAGCGGACGGTCCCGGACATCGAGGCCGTGGTGCGCGAGTCGATCACGACGGGCGGGTACGCGCAGGCGGCGACGGTGCGG
>CAZHSL010000749.1:0-1350 GCA_964535185.1 uncultured Corynebacterium sp. | reverse complement strand
AGTACAACATGGGCGCGATGGAGAACCCGGGCGCGATCACCTACGTCGAAGCGTATGTCTTCCGGTCCGAGGTCTCCGACGCGGTGCGGGAGCGGCGCGACCTGACGATCCTCCACGAGCTCGCCCACATGTGGTTCGGGGACCTGGTCACCATGCGCTGGTGGGACGACCTGTGGTTGAACGAGTCCTTCGCCGAGTACGCCTCGACGCTCGCCAGCGCCGAGGTCACGCGCTGGAGCGACGCCTGGACCACCTTCGCCCTCTCGGAGAAGGGCTGGGCCTACCAGCAGGACCAGCTGCCCTCGACCCACCCGATCGTCGCGGACATGGTCGACTTCGAGGCGGTCGAGACGAACTTCGACGGCATCACCTACGCCAAGGGCGCCTCCGTGCTGCGCCAGCTGGTCGCCTACGTGGGCCGGGAGGAGTTCTTCGCCGGCGTGCGCGCCTACTTCGCGAAGCACGCCTGGGGCAACACCGAGCTCACCGATCTGCTGGTGGAGCTCGAGGCCACCAGCGGCCGCGAGCTGAGCAGCTGGGCCGAGCTGTGGCTGCAGCGTGCCGGGGTGAACACCCTGCGCCCGGTGATCGAGCGCGACGGCGAGGGCACCGTCACCCGCTTCGCCATCGCGCAGGAGGCGCCCGAGGAGCATCCGACCCTGCGCCCGCACCGGCTGCAGGTGGGCGGGTTCTCGCTGCAGGACGGTGCCCTGGTGCGCACCGAGACCGTCGAGCTCGACGTCGACGGGGAGCTCACCGAGGTGCCGACGCTGACCGGGAAGCGCGCGGACCTGTGGCTGCTCAACGACGGCGACCTCACCTACGCGAAGGTGCGGCTGGATGCGCAGTCCCTGACGGTCGCGATGGAGCATCTGCGCGACCTCGCCGACCCGCTCGCCCGCACCCTGCTGTGGTCCGCCGCGTGGGACATGGTGCGCGACGGCGAGCTGCCCAGCCGCCGCTACCAGCAGCTCGTGCTCGCGAACCTCACCGGCGAGGACTCCTCCTCCGTGGTCCGCACCCTGCTGCAGCAGCTCGAGACGGTCGCCGGGCCGTACGCCGCGGTCGACCAGCGCGAGCTGCGCACCGAGCAGGCGGCGAGCGCGGTCTGGGAGCTCGCCGAGGCGGCCGAGGCCGGCTCCGACGCGCAGCTGCAGCTGCTCGAGAGCTTCGCCCGCCTCGCCCGCTCCGAGGAGCACCGCCACACGCTCGAGGGCCTGCTGGGCGGGACGGTGACCCTTCCCGGCCGGGAGATCGACACCGATCTGCGCTGGAAGCTGGTCATCTCCCTGGCGGTGCTCGGCGGGATCGACGCCGCCGGGATCGACGAGCAGCTCGCCTCCGACGACA
>CAZHSL010000748.1:0-1352 GCA_964535185.1 uncultured Corynebacterium sp. | reverse complement strand
AGCCCACGCCGCGGGCGAGCTCGAGCCAGCGTGCGCCGTGGTTCACCGTCTCCTGCTGCCCCACGAACATCGCCCGCACCCTCGCGTCGCTGCCCGCGTACGTGGCCACCACGAGCGGTGACGAGCTGGCGCTCCATCAGTACGTGACCGGCACGGTGCGTGCCGCGGTCGCTGAGCGGGATGTCGAGCTGGAGATGATCACCCGGTATCCGGCCGACGGCGAGGTGGGGATCCGTGTCGTGGCCGGCACCGGCCAGTGGACGCTCGCGCTGCGCGTCCCGGCCTGGTGCGAGGGCGCCTCTGTGCAGGTGAACGGCAAGAGCGTCGACGCCTCCGTGCGCGGCGGCAAGCTCCAGCTGTCGCGCATCTGGGCCGACGGTGACGTGGTGACCCTGTCCCTGCCGATGCCGGCCCGGTTCTCCTGGCCCGATCCGCGGATCGACGCGGTGTGCGGCCAGGTCGCCGTGGAGCGCGGCCCGCTCGTGCACTGCCTCGAATCGGCCGACTTCGGTGCCGATGTGGAGGGAGCTGTCATCGACGTCGCGGCGGGTCTCGAGGTCACTGACGGCGACGTGCTCGCCACCATCGCTCAACGCACCGTCGAGGAGAAGGCGTGGGCCTATACGTCGAACCCCGCCTCGGGGGCGTCCCTCGGAACGCCGCGGCGGGTGCGGCTGCAGCCGTACCGCGAGTGGGGCAATCGAGGCGCGGGCACGATGCGGGTGTTCCTGCCGACGGCGTGAGCGGCCGATGCGGGCGGGCCGGATATCGTCGGCCCCATGAGCATCCCCACCCTGCTGGACCACATCGTCATCGCCGGCCCCTCCCTCGAGGAGCTCGTGGACTGGTTCCATGACCTCACCGGCGTCACCGCCGCGCCCGGCGGGGCCCATCCCGTCGGCACCGCCAATGCGCTCGTCGCCCTCACGGTCGCCGGTCAGCGCCGCCCTCACTACCTCGAGCTGGTGGGCCCCGACCCGGAGCGGGAGGGCGAGGAGCTGCCGAAGATGTTCAACATCCACCGGTTGAAGAAGCCCACCCTCATCACCTACGCCGCCCACCCGGAGAACATCGACCAGGTGCTCGAGCGCGCCCGCGCTGAAGGCGTGGACCTCGGCGAGGTGCGAGACCTCTCCCGCCGCACTCCCGATGGTGAGCTGCTGCAGTGGCGCCTCACGCAGGCTCCCGCCCCCGTGAACTACGGCCTGCCCTTCCTCATCGACTGGGGCGCCACCGAGCAGCCGGGGCTCGGCGACCTGCCCACCCTGGAGCTCGTCTCCTTCGCGCGGGTCGAGGTAAAGCCCGAACCGCTGCGGAAGGCCACCGCGGCGCTCGGACTCGGCGAGGGGCTC
>CAZHSL010000747.1:0-1354 GCA_964535185.1 uncultured Corynebacterium sp. | reverse complement strand
TCGCCCAGGCGCCGCGCACGTAGCTGGCGACGGTGCGGCGGTACTTCGAGCGGTTCGGGCCGGCATCGGAGGCGGCGGCGTTGAACTGCAGCGTGCGCGGCGGGGTCAGCAGCGCGCTGATCGCATCCAGCAGCGTGGACTTGCCGGTGCCGGGCCCTCCGGTGAGGAAGAACCCCTTGGAGGAGATCGCCAGGTCGTGGGTGCCGTGGAAGGTCCCCCAGTTGGAGACCTGGGCGGCGATCAGCCGCCACTGCCCGGGGTGGGGGTGGTCGGGGTCGCGCTCCGCCTGCTGGGCGGGGGCGTCGGTCTCGGCCATGCCGGGGAGATCGAGGGTGTCGGCTGCGGATTCCACCCCTGCAGGGTACCGAGTCGCCGCGTCCCGCGCGGCCTCCGCACGGGAGGGCGGGCGCGGGCCCGGCTACGCGGGGCGCTCCCAGGGGGCCGGCGTCGGCAGGTATCGCTCGAGGAACTCGCCCACCTCGCGGCGGAGGGCCGGAGACATCCCGGTCTGCTCCTGGTTCAGGCAGAACGTGTCGTAGCGGCGCAGCGATTCCAGGGCGTCGAGCGTCTGCTCGACCCCCGGGGAGGCGAGATCGACGTACAGGTAGTTCGGCTGCTGCGGGACGGCCCGCCCCAGGGCGTGGGCGTACCAGTGGTGCAGGGACGAGGCGAGCGAGAGGTCCGTCGGGGAGCGGAAGCGCGCATCGCGCGTGCGGGCCACCTCCTCGGGGTGCTCCGCCTCGATCTGCTCGCCCACGCTGCGCAGCTGGGCGTGCACGGTGTGCCGGATCTTCGTGCGCACGTCGAGGCCGAAGCGCGCCGCCAGCAGTGCGCGCCCGTTCTTGGCCGCTGCCATGATCGGCAGGTCATCGGAGGTCACCGGCCCGGGATCGATCGGCAGGTCGGAGGGGAAGAAGGTGGTCAGGCCCGGGGCGGGGAAGAAGTCCCCGGGGTAGGCGATGCGGCCGAAGAACACGTCGTCGTTGAGGTAGAGGTAGTGCTCGGCCAGGCCCGGGATCCGATGCAGCGCGGATTCGATCGCGTGGGAGTTGAACCTGCTGCCGCCGAGGAGATCGGCATGGTCGACCACCCTGATCTGCGGATGGTCGACGTCCAGCCAGCGCGGGACCTGCCCGTCGGTGACGATGTGGATCCGCCGCACCCAGCTCGCGTAGCGGCGGAGGGAGCGCAGGGAGTAGCGCAGCTCCTCGGAGTCCAGGTACCGGCTCTCGTCGAGCGCCGAGCGGTGGTACCCGGAGGGGCCGCCCGGGACGGCTCGCAGCGCCTCGTCCCGCCGCCGGCGCCACGCCGGGTCCGAGCCGTCCACCCAGGTGTAGACCACGTCGATCGGCAT
>CAZHSL010000746.1:0-1356 GCA_964535185.1 uncultured Corynebacterium sp. | reverse complement strand
CATGCCCAGCAGCACGATCATGTACGGGTTCATCGGGGTGATCACCTGGGTGGCGGAGTCGCCCACGCGGAACGCGGCCTGGGTGAAGGCGGGCTCGTAGCCGATCAGCGCGAACATCGGCACGAACACCGCGCCCATGATCGCCCACATCCCGGAGCCGGAGATGATGAACAGGTTCAGACAGCTGGCCAGCAGGATGAAGCCGAGGATGGCGGCGAAGCCGTCGAGGCCGGAGGCCTCGAGCGCCGCGGCACCGGTCACCGCGATCCAGGTGCCGATCCCGGACCAGTTGAACAGGGCGATGAAGTTGCCCAGGATGAACGCGAGCACCACGAAGGGGAGCATCTCCTTGATCGCGTCGGACATCATCCGCACCGCGTCGCGGCTGCTGCGCAGCGTCCCCACCACGGCGCCGTAGGCGATGCCGACCACCACGAAGTACGCCACCACGATGAACACGATCGAGCTCAGCAGCGGCGACTTCGGCAGGAAGCCGCCGTCCTCGTTGCGCCACGGCGAATCGGGGATCAGGAAGGCATAGAGGAAGGCCGCGGTGAGCACGGCGGCGCTGAGCACCGCGACCAGCAGGCCCCGGTTCTCGGCCGGGGAGAGCTTCGCGCGCATGTGCTCGGCGTCGGTGGTGTCGGACTCCTCGCCGTCCACCGCGATCTCGTCCCGGCTGATGCCCATCCGCACGATCCGCGGCTCGACCAGCCTGTCGATCACGAACCCGGCCACGAAGCCCAGGATGATCGAGGAGACGATGTTGAAGAACCAGTTCGAAACCGGGTTGACCGGCGTGAACTCGAACCCGGGCAGCGCCCCCATCACCGAGGTGGTGATGCCCGCGAACAGGGCGTCCAGCGAGGTGGGGAAGATGTTGGTGGAGTAGCCGGCGCCGGCGGCCGCGAAACCGCCCAGCAGGCCCGCCATGGGGTGGCGGCCCGCGGCCTTGAACACCAGCGCGGCCAGCGGCGGGACCACCACGAAGGCGGAGTCGGCCATGATCGAGGAGACCACGCCCACGAAGCCCACCACGTACGGCAGCATCCAGGCCGGGGAGCTGCCGAACAGCTTGCGGATCGCGGCGCCCAGCAGCCCGGAGTGCTGGGCGAGGCCGATCGCGAGCAGGATCGGCAGCACCGTCACCAGCGGCGGAAAGCCCACGTAGTTCTCGCCGAGGTTGGTGGTCAGCCAGGTCATGCCCTCGCCGGTGAACAGGCCCTTGATGACGGTGTCCTCGTCCGCGCCGGGCACGGTGACGGTCACGCCCGCCCAGGCCATCGCGGTGGAGACCACTCCGGTGATCGCGAACAGGATCAGGAACAGCATGAACGGCTCGGGCAGCTTGTTGCC
>CAZHSL010000745.1:0-1358 GCA_964535185.1 uncultured Corynebacterium sp. | reverse complement strand
CTCCTCGGCGAACCGGCGCTGCCGCTCGCGCTGGCCGTGGGTGAGGTTGCGCAACTCCGTGTCAGTGTCGAAGCTCGAGCCGAGCGCGCCGGCGACCACTCCCAGCGTCGCGCTCAGCCAGGCGATGTCCAGGTAGCGCGTCAGGACGGGCTCGCGCTGGGTCACCTCGGCGAGATAGTCCGGAGCGATGACGATGAGGGAGCTGACGAAGATCAGCACCACCAGCAGGGCATAGAGCAGCCCCACCATCATCAGCAGCGTGAGCACCGTGGAGAGGTTGTACAGCAGCACCACGGGGGCCAGGCGCTCGTGCTTGGGCTCGTCCCACAGGCGGTTGCCGACGATCAGCCAGGTGGTGATCACCAGCATCGCGAGCAGACCGATCAGCAGCAGCCGCGGGGTGGGCAGGTACATCGACATCGACCAGATCGAGTTGTAGAAGATGCCGAACGCCCCGGTGGCGGTCGCCGCGGCGAGGGCGCCGGAGAGCTTGGGGGCGGTGCGGAACGGTTCGTTGCCGGCCACCATCCCGGCCACCGTGCGCGCTCCCCCGATCACGCGCGACCCCTGCAGCAGCTGATGCTCCTCGGGGCCGGTGAGGGTGCGCCACTGCGACCAGCGCCTTTCGTAGCGGGAGGCGTCGGCGCTGCGGTGCGTGGGGACCATGCGCAGGACACAGCTCATCAGCGCATCGATCACGCGGCGCCGTGTGGTGAGCACACCCAGCGTGGGGCAGGAGAGCACCGCGATGTCCTGCTCGGGGAAGATCTCGGCGATCAGCGGCCGGCCCTCGTGCAGGCGCGGGATCTCCGTCAGCAGCAGCGTGACGTCGGTGTCGCCGAAGGAGCGCGCCAGATCGGTCGCGCGGGACAGGTCCAGCGTCCCGTCGGGCCGCAGCCGCAGGGTCGAGGTGCGCAGGTCCAGACGGACCGGCGCTTCGCACACCTCCTCGAGCCGCTGCTGCAGCTCCTCCTGGATCGACTCGGCCCGGTCGGTGGGCAGGCCGGGATCGGCGACCAGCAGCACGACGGTCCCGGCGCCGGCCTGCGGCGACGGCTCCTCCGGCAGGTCCTGGGTCGTCGGTGGGTGCTGGGGCTCCGACATGCTCCACACCCTGGCAGACCGCCGGTCGCGCGACCAGGTTCGCGCGGAGGTCCGACCGCACGGTTGCGGATCCGCGCCGCCCCGTCGGCCGACGCCGTCCACTGTTCCGAGGCGCAGTCCGCCCCGGCGGGTCTAGGCTCGAGGCAGACCCACCCTCCCGCCGTCGGCATCGCCGCCGACGATCGCGAGGGATGACCAGTCGACAGGAGGGACAACGATGTCCAAGGTCTCGGACGACGTCGCCGCACAGCTCA
>CAZHSL010000744.1:0-1359 GCA_964535185.1 uncultured Corynebacterium sp. | reverse complement strand
GCCGCCCGTCGATCAGACTCCGCCCTCTGGCTGATCTCCTGCCGTTCGTTCCTCACAGCACGTCGATCAGCCGCTCCACGCCTCCCAGAGGCGGGCGTAGTCCCCGCCGAGGGCGACCAGCTCGTCGTGGGTGCCCTGCTCGACCACGGCGCCGTCCGACATCACCAGGATCCGGTCGGCGATCTTCGCCTGCGAGAGCCGGTGGGCGACGATGACCGTGGTGCGCCCCCGGGCCACCTCGAGCGCGGCGCGCTCGAGCACGCGGGCACCGGAGGAGCCCTCGTCGGCCGTGGCCTCGTCGAGGATCAGCACGGCCGGGTCCCGCAGCGCGATCCGGGCCAGGGCCAGCTGCTGGGACTGCTCGGCGGTGAGGCGCTCACCCTTCTCGCCCACCTCCGTGTCCAGCCCGCGGGGGAGCCGATCCGCCCAGCCCAGCGCATCGACGCGGCGCAGCGCGCTGCGCAGCTCCTCGTCGGTGGCCTCGGGGGCGGCCAGCTGCAGGTCCTCGCGCAGGGTGCCGCGGAACACGTGCACGTCCTGGCTGACGATCGCGGCGTGCGAGCGCACCGCCTCGAGGTCGGCGCGGGCGAGGTCCGTCCCGCCGTGCAGCACCCGCCCGTGGCGCGGCTCCAGGGTGCCGGCGAGGATCGCGGCGAGCGTCGACTTGCCCGCCCCCGAGGCGCCCACCAGGGAGACCACCTCGCCCGGGGCGATGTCGAGGTCGATCGGCCGCAGCACGATCCGCTCGACGCCGTCGGCGTCCTCCCCATAGGCGTGGGAGACCTGTTCGAGGCGGATGGAGGCGTCTGCCGGGCGCCCGGTGCCGGGGGAGGAGGCGGGGTCGATCGAGGTGATCACCCCGACCATCCGCGCGAGGCTCGCCAGCGCCGACTGCACCTCGTCGAGGTTGAAGATCACCGCCATCATCGGCCAGAACAGGGTGACCAGGTAGACCGCGGCCGCCGTGACCAGCCCGACGGGCGCGCCGCCGGCCTGCACCATCACGAATCCGAACAGGAGCACCATCGCCAGCGCCAGGTTCTCGGGCACGTTCAGGCCCATCACCAGGCGGCTGACCAGGAACATCACCCGCATGTTCAGCAGCGAGGCGGTCTCCGAGAGCACGGCGACGTGGCGGGTCTCGCGGCGCTCGATCCCGTAGGCGTGCACGGTGGGGATCCCGTGGATGGCGGAGAGCAGACCCTGCGCGCGGGCGCCCATCGCGATCCGCTCGCGGCGGTAGAGGGGACCGGTGCGGCGCAGGTACCACGCCGCCGCGAGCACGTACATCGGCACGATGACCACCACCATCAGCAGCAGCCAGGGCGACAGCGTCGCCATCCCCACCAGGGTGATCAG
>CAZHSL010000743.1:0-1366 GCA_964535185.1 uncultured Corynebacterium sp. | reverse complement strand
CGTCGAGGTCCTCCTGCGAGAGGCGGCCCATCATGTAGGCGCGCGCGTAGATGCCCGGCGAGGCGTGGCCCTGGAAGAACACGTGGTCGCCGCCGCCGGGATGGTTGCGCCCGCGGAAGAAGTGGTTGAAGCCCACCTCGTACATGGTCGCGATCGAGGCGTAGCTGGAGAGGTGACCGCCCACGCCGATGCCCGGAGCCTGCGCACGGTGGACCACCATCGCCGCGTTCCAGCGGATGATGTTGCGCAGCTCCTTCTCGAGCTCCGCGTCCCCGGGGTACTCGGGCTGCTGATCCTCGGAGATCGTGTTCACGTAGTCCGTGGTGAGCGACTCGGGGAGGTGGATGTCCTCCTCGCGAGCGCGCTGGATGACGCTCTGGACGATCTCGGAGGCACGATCCGCGCCTCGGTGCTCGACGAGACCGTCGAACGAGTCCAGCCATTCCCGGGTCTCTTCCGGATCCGGATCCTGGGCGTGGCTCGGCAGGTTGATGCCGATGGGACGAGGGGTCTCGTGCGAAGTCACACTGTCCTTCTCTCTACGGGAGGCGATGGACCGGCCGTGGGAGCTGAGGATCGCCGGTGGGCCCGGCTCCTTCGGCCTCGGTGCAGGCAAGCCTACCGTCGCGGTGGCGGCGCGGGACCTTCACACTCCCTCCGCATCTGTGACACGCAGGACATCGGCGCCGCCCGGAGCGCACCGCGGGACCCACGTCCCGTGATGCACGCCCGTGCCCGGTGACATAGACTCAGCCGCGCGCCACCGGACCTCGGGGCACCGTGCCCTCGTGGTCCCGGCGCGCACGTGTACTACCCCCGTTCGTGAGGAGCCCCTTCTTGTCACCGTCGTCCGACGCCCCTTCGTCCAGCTCCCTGTCCGAGGCGCTGAACTTCACCACGGGACAGATCGTGCAGGAGATCGGCTACGACGACGACGTCGATCTCGATCTGCGTGACGCAATCGAGGACCTCATCGGCGGGGAGCTCGAGGACGAGGACACCCAGGAGATCGTGGACGCCGTCGTGCTGTGGTGGCGCGAGGGCGACGGCGATCTCACCGACGCCATGGTCGACACCCTGCGCAACATCGATGCCGGTGCGCCCGTGTGGGTGATGACCCCGAAGGCGGGCCGCGACGGGCACGTCATGCCCGGAGACATCCAGGAGAGCGCCGGGATCGCCGGGCTGCGGGTGATGAGCTCGATGAACCTGGCCGCGGACTGGACCGGCACCCGCCTGGCCAGCCGGACCAGCTGACCGCCGCCGCGGTCACGGGGGTGCGCCCCCGCCCGGGTCGTTAGCTCAGCTGGTCAGAGCGTCTGGTTTACACCCAGAAGGTCGGGGGTTCGAGCCCCTCACGACCCAC
>CAZHSL010000742.1:0-1367 GCA_964535185.1 uncultured Corynebacterium sp. | reverse complement strand
GCGATCGCGGCGCAGCCCACGCCGCCCAGGCCGATCACGGCGAGGGACTCGCCGCGCTGGACCTGACCGGTGTTGATCGCGGCGCCGATGCCCGCCATCACGCCGCAGCCCAGCAGGCCGGCGACCTCGGCGGGGGCGTCCTCGGAGACCTTCGTGCACTGGCCCTCATGGACGAGGGTCCTCTCCGCGAAGGAGCCGATGCCCAGCGCCGCGGTCAGCTCCGTGCCGTCGGTCAGGGTCATGGGCTTCGAGGCGTTGTGGGTGCTGAAGCAGTACTGCTGCACGCCCTTCTTGCAGGCCCGGCACTCGCCGCACACGGCGCGCCAGTTCAGCACCACGTAGTCACCGACCTCCACATGGGTGACGTCCTCGCCGATCACGGAGACACGACCGGCGGATTCGTGGCCCAGCAGGAAGGGGAACTCGTCGTTGATGCCGCCGTCGCGGTAGGCGAGGTCGGTGTGGCAGACGCCGGTCGCCTCGATATCGACGACGACGTCGTTGGGCCCGGGGTCCGGGATGATGATGTCCAGCAGCTCGGCCGGCTGCTTCTCGCTGCGGGCGACGACGCCCTTGACCGTCCAGGTCATGGTGGCCTCCTTCGAGGTCGAGGTTCCCGGCCAGCCTAGCCGTGAGCAGGGCGTCGAGGGCGTCGTGAGCAGGGCCGTCTCGGCGCTCGGACCGCCCGCGCACAGGTCGCCCGCCGCGCCTCCTAGAATGGTCCGCGGTGCCTCGCCCCGGCGCACGCACCCTCCTGCCCCCGGACGAAAGCGAAACCCGTGTCCGAGTCACCCTCGACTCCCGCCTCCCCGGTCATCGACGAGGCGACCATCGGCGCCGCCGTCGACGCCGCCCTCGCGGCGATCGCCGCGGCCGCCACCACCGCCGAGCTCAAGCAGGTCCGCATCGCGCACGTGGGCGATGCCAGCGTGCTCACGAGCGCGAACCGCGCCATCAAGGACCTGCCCAAGGAGCAGAAGGCCGCCGCCGGAAAGCTGGTCGGTCAGGGCAAGGGCCGGGTGCAGAAGCAGCTCGCCGCCCGCCAGAGCGAGCTCGAGGCCGCCGAGGAGGAGGCCGCGCTCGCCGCGGAGACCGTCGACGTCACGCTGCCCACGGACCTGCGCCCGCGCGGCGCCTCGCATCCGCTGACGGTGCTGACCGACCGGATCGACGACTTCTTCGTCGGCATCGGCTGGGAGATCGCCGAGGGCCCCGAGATCGAGTCCTCGTGGCTGAACTTCGACGCGCTGAACGCCGATCCCGAGCACCCCTCCCGCTCGCTGCAGGACACCCTGTACGTCGCGCCCGAGGGCTCCGGGATGCTGCTGCGCACCCAGACCTCCCCGGTGCAGATCCGCGCCATGCTC
>CAZHSL010000741.1:0-1374 GCA_964535185.1 uncultured Corynebacterium sp. | reverse complement strand
CGTAGGTGGACAGCAGCGTGTTCGCGTCCGGCGGCAGGTAGACCCGCACGATCTCCGCCTTCTTGTTGACCATGTGATCGATGAAGCCGGGATCCTGATGCGAGAAGCCGTTGTGGTCCTGCCGCCACACGTGCGAGCTCAGCAGGTAGTTCAGCGAGGCCAGGGGGCGGCGCCACTCCAGCTCGTTCGTGACCTTCAACCACTTGGCGTGCTGGTTGACCATCGAGTCGACGATGTGGATGAACGCCTCGTAGGAGGAGAACAGGCCGTGGCGGCCGGTCAGCAGATAGCCCTCCAGCCAGCCCTGACACTGGTGCTCGGACAGCACCTCCATCACCCGCCCGGCGCGGGCCAGGTGCTCAGAGCGGTCGTGCTCCTCGAAGTCCGCGTTCCACTGCTTGGCGGTCTCCTCGTACACGGACTGCAGGCGGTTCGAGGCGGTCTCGTCGGGCCCGAAGATCCGGAAGGTGGTGGGATTGTCCCGCATCACGTCCCGCAGCCAGGTGCCCAGCACCTTCGTCGCCTCGGCGGTGGCGCCGCCCGGGCCGGGGATCTCCACCGCGTAGTCGCGGATGTCCGGCAGGCGCAGCGGGGCGAGCACGGACCCGCCGTTGGTGGCCGGGTTCGCGGACATGCGCAGCTCGCCCGTGGGGTTCGCGGCGGCGACCTCCGGGACCAGGGTGCCGTGCTCGTCGAACAGCTCCTCGGGCCGGTAGGAGCGCAGCCAGGCGTCGAGCTGGGCGAGGTGCTCGTCCGAGTCCCGCACGCCGGACAGCGGCACCTGGTGGGAGCGCCAGGACCCCTCGACCTGCTGGCCGTCGACCTCCTCGGGACCGGTCCACCCCTTGGGGGTGCGCAGCACGATCATCGGCCAGGCCGGGCGCTCGCTCTCCCGCCCCGCCTCGGCGTCCTCCGCGGCCTGCTGCTTGATCTGCGCGATCTGGTCGAGCGCTCGGTCGAGGACCTCCGCGAACCGGCGGTGGGTCTCCAGGGGGTCCTCGTCGTCGAACCCGCCGGTGAAGAACAGCGGCGTGTGCCCGCAGCCGCGCAGCAGGGATTCCAGCTCGTCCTCGCCGATCCGTGCCAGCACCGTCGGATTGGCGATCTTGTAGCCGTTCAGGTGCAGGATCGGCAGCACCACGCCGTCCTGCTGAGGATTGACGAACTTGTTCGAGTGCCACGAGGTGGCCAACGGACCGGTCTCCGCCTCCCCGTCGCCGACCACCGTGAACGCGATCTGGTCGGGGCTGTCGAACATCGCGCCGTAGGCGTGGGAGAGGGAGTAGCCCAGCTCCCCGCCCTCGTGGATCGAGCCGGGGGTCTCCGGGGCGACGTGGGAGGGGATCCCGCCGGGGAAGGAGAACTGGGTGAACA
>CAZHSL010000740.1:0-1374 GCA_964535185.1 uncultured Corynebacterium sp. | reverse complement strand
CGGCGTCGCCTCCGGCAACGGCAAGGGCCAGATCTTCGTCAAGGGCGAGGTCATCCGCACCGTCCCCGAGGCGGACATCGTCGAGACGCTGCTGGCCGAGGCGAACCGGATCGCAGCCGAGATGGGCGAGGAGGCGTCCACCTCCGGCGCCCCCTCCGTCTCCGTGGGCTGAGCGGACGTGTTCCGGCGCGGTGGGCGGGTCCGGTCGGTCCGCCCAAGCGGCCATGAGGCCGCGCTCGCCCTCGCCCTGACCGAGCCGGTCACCAACGCGCTGGCCGGCGCCCGCCTGCGCGAGCTCGGCCGCTCGGCCGCCCTCGGACAGGAGTTCTCGCTGGTCGGGGAGGAGCAGCGCCCCGAAGGGCTGCTGTGGCACGGGGTGAACCTCGCGCCGCTGTCCGCGACCGACCGCGCCCTCGAAGAGCTCGGTCGGCATCAGGCGTCCCGGCCGCGACGCTCCAGCTCGGTGGTCGGCGACCGCCGCGCCGTCGAGATCCTGTGGGGATCGCTCGCGGAGCTCTGGGGCGCCGACGTGCGGGAGTACCGCTGGAGCCAGCCGCTGCTGCTGGCCGACGACCCGGCGGGCCCGCCCCGGCTCGCGCCGGCCGGACTGCGCGCCGCGGTCCCCGGCGAGGAGGGCGCCGTGCTCCCCGCCGCCGTCGCCATGTTCCGCGAGGAGGTGGGCGTGGACCCGCTGGCCGGGGACGGCGGGCGGTCCTACCGGGCACGGGTGGTCGAGCTGATCCGCCGCCGGCGCACCTACGTGGTCGTCGAGGACGGCGAGGTGCTCTTCAAGGCCGACGTCGGCGCCCTGTTCGGCCCGGTCGTCCAGATCCACGGGGTCTGGGTGCGCCCGGACCGCCGAGGCCGCGGACTGGGCAGGACGGCCATGGCGGAGCTGGTGCAGCTGGCGCGCCGCGACCACGCCCCGCAGGTCTCCCTCTACGTCAACGACTTCAACGAGCCCGCGCGCCGCGCCTACGCCGCCGCCGGCTTCCGCCAGGTCGGCGAGCTCTCCACGATCCTGTTCTGAACGACCCGCTCACCGGGGTCGGTGCGCGGTGAGGACGAACTGCAGGGCGAGACGATCGGGGTCCTCGCGCAGCCGGTATCCCTGCCCGTCGGCCATCATCAGTTCCGGCCACGGCTGCCAGGCCGAGTACGGGGACTCCTCGAAGGAGTCCAGCACCAGGCCCGCCTCGAGCAGCGCCGTGAGGATCTCGCCCACGGAGTGGTTCCACTGGTGGTTCACGCCGTTCTCGAACGCAGGGGCATCCTGCGGGGACTGCACATAGCTGCCCGCCTCGTCCCAGGTCATGGGTTCGGGGCGCTGGAAGTAGGGCTGCTCGATGCGCAGCCCGTCGCTCACGTCCTCCC
>CAZHSL010000739.1:0-1375 GCA_964535185.1 uncultured Corynebacterium sp. | reverse complement strand
GACCCACTGGAAGGAGTAGCCGATGTTCTGCCAGTTCAGGCCGCGCGAGAAGTCGGACTCCGCCGCCGGCAGCGCGCGCAGCGCTCCGACGGGCTCGTCGAGGGAGACGTAGCCGGCGTACATCGGCGCCCCCCACTCGTTGACCAGCAGAGGGGTCGCGATCTCGCGCACCACCGAGCCCTCCACCCCGCCGGAGGCCGCTTCGCTGGCCTCCAGGCGGCCGGAGATCTCGATCTCGCCCTGCGGGGCCGCGGGGACGAGCGCGGGGTCGATGCGGCCGTCCGCATCCGTGACCTCCGCGGCGGGGAGCCACCCCCGGGCGACGGGGAGGCGGGCGCTGGTGCCGTCGTCCAGCTCCACGCGCAGGGAGGAGATCACCAGCACGGCCTCGGTGCCCTCGACGTTCCGGCCGGGCACGAGGAGCTGCTCTCCCGGCACGAAGCTGCCGGTCGCGGTGACGGTCTCCCCCGCGATCTCGTTGGTGACCGGATCGCCCACCTCGAGCACGCCGCGGATGTCGCCCAGCTGCGCGGGCTCGGCGGCCTGGTCGGTGAGGACCTGGTGCGCCCGGTCCCACTGCCAGGTGGCCAGCAGCCCGCACACGACGGTCGCCGCGACCATCAGGGCGAGCATCCCCAGGAAGCGGGGGCGGAGGGCGACGCGGAGCATGGCCCCATGGTACGAGCCGCTGCCGGGGCGGTCCCTGGGCAGCGAGGTCTCTCACATGTGGTGCCGAGCGGGCCCCTGCCCGTGCCGGTCCCTCGTCGGCCCGGTGGGCGTCGGTGCCGATGGGCGTCGGCCCGGTGGGCACGGGATCCCGAGGGTCCCGTCCCGGTGCGGCCCGCCGCACCTATGCTGGGGAGCGTGTCCAAGAGTGTCTATATCGCCAGCCCGGAGGGGATGACCGGCAAGTCGATGGTGGCTTTCGGCCTCCTCGAAGCCCTCGCCTCGCGGTCCGACCGCGTCGGGGTGTTCCGTCCCGTCGTCCAGTCCGGCCGCTCGCGGGACTACGCCGTGGACCTCCTCACCAGCCATCCCGCGGTGGAGCAGTCCTACGAGGAGGCGATCGGGGTGGACCACCAGCTGGTGCTCTCCGATCCGGACACCGCGCACGAGCGGATCCTGGCCCGCCATCGCGAGCTGGCCGAGCGCTACGCGGTGCTGGTGGTCCTCGGCTCGGACTACAACGACCTGGCCAACCCCACCGAGCTCGCGTTCAACGCGGAGGTGGCGGCCAACATGGGCGCGCCCGTGGTGATCGTCCTGTCCGGCCTGGACCGCAGCCCCGATCAGGTCGCCGCCCTCGCGGCGGTCTCCGTCGGCGAGTTCGGCGGCCATCACGCCCTGCCCCTCGCCGTGGTGGTCAACCGTGCCG
>CAZHSL010000738.1:0-1377 GCA_964535185.1 uncultured Corynebacterium sp. | reverse complement strand
CCACGACGCTCGCGAGCGGCTCGTTCGGGGTCCACCCGTCGGGGATGAAGAAGGCGGTGAGGATGCCCCAGGCGATCAGGGCAGGGATGTTGGGCATCACCATGTTCGACAGCGAGGTGCCGACCTTCTGCAGTGCCACGCGCGGACTGAAACCGGGCTTGGCCTCGGTGGCTGTGCTCATGACGTGTCCTCATCGACAGTCGGCGGGAGCTGGGGCCCCGTCGAGCGGCTGGACGCACCGGTCGGTACGCTGCGGCCGGTGGAACGGCTTCGCAGGAGGCTGCTCCATCGGCGTGAGAGCAGTCTAGGACGACGGGCCCCCGCGGGCACAGGGATCAGGCGGTGGCGGCCTGCTCGTGGCGGGCGGTGCGCCAGCGTCGCAGTGAGAGGATCGTCAGCACGATCACCGCGACCCAGGAGATGCCGACGGCGATGCCGTGCAGCAGGGAGGGGTCGGCGATGAACGCCCCGATCGCGACCAGGGACAGCTGGCCGGGCAGCGAGGAGAGGGCGGTGGCGATCAGGAACTCGTGGTGGCGGATGCCCAGCGCCCCGCTGCCGTAGTTCACCGGCCAGTAGGGCACCCCGGGCAGCAGCCGCAGCGTGCACACCGCGAAGAAGCCGCCACCCTCGAGGCGCTCCTGCACCATCGCCGCATGGCCGCCCAGCAGGCGCATCACCGTCTCCCGCCCCAGGGCGCGAGCCAGCCAGTAGGCGCCCCAGCAGCCGATCACCACCCCGACCACCGAGAGCGCGGTGCCGACGGGCAGCCCGAACACGAGCCCTCCCGTGACCGCCATGATCGTCACCGGGATCGGGGTGAGGGCCACCAGCGCGTACAGGGCGATGAAGACGAACAGCCCCCACACGCCCATCCCCGCGATCCGGGCCTGCAGGGTGTCCAGATCGGGCAGGCGCACGTTGAGGGCGAGCCACAGCATCGCCGCGAGCACCAGCACGAGGGCGATGTTGCGCAGGATCGAGCCCCAGGGCGTGCTGTCGCCCCGGGACTCGCTCGTGGGGGGAGTGCTCAGAGCAGGCCCTGCGCCTCGGTGCCCGCGGCGATCGGGGTCATGCGGGTGACCAGGGTGGGCTTCTCGATCAGCTCGCCGATGTCGGCGTTGAGCGTCTCGACCGCGGCGCCGGCGCCGTGGACGTCGAGGTCCTCGACGGTGGTCCACTTCTCGAGCATCGTGATGGTGCCGTCCTCGGCATCGTGGATCGCGTAGAGCTCGCAGCCCTGCTCCTCATGGACGGCCGCGATGCCGCGCTGCATCGCCTCGGCGAGCTCCTGCTTCTTGCCGGGCTTGGGGTAGAACACGGCGGTGACGACGACGGTCATGGCTCTCCTTCGTAGAGGTGGTGTGCCCCGCCATC
>CAZHSL010000737.1:0-1378 GCA_964535185.1 uncultured Corynebacterium sp. | reverse complement strand
CCCGACCCCGCGGCGTACGACGAGTTCTACCTGGCGCAGCTGCGCGAGCTGTGCACGAACTACGGCGAGCTGCACGAGCTGTGGTTCGACGGTGCCGGCTCTGCGGGGCGCGAGTACGCCTGGGACCGCATCGCCGAGCTGATCGACGAGCTGCAGCCCGGCGCGATGGTGTTCAACATGGGCCCGGCGACGATCCGCTGGGTGGGCAACGAGGACGGCCTCGCGGCCGATCCGGTCCAGTACGTGACCCGCTCCTCGGACCTGAACAATTACGACGACGACGTCGTCGAGACGGCCGAGCCCCGCTACCTCCCGCCCGAGTGCGACGTCTCCCTGCGTCGAGGCTGGTTCTGGCAGCCCGGGGAGGAGCCCAAGTCGCTCGCGCACCTGCTCGGCATCCACGACCGCTCGATCGGGCTGGGAGCGGGCCTCTTGCTGAACATCCCGCCGGACCGTCGCGGCCGGATCGATCCCGCGGATCACGCCCGCGCCACGGAGTTCGGCCAAGCTCTGCGCGACCGCTTCGGCGCGCCCCATGAGGGGACCGTGCGCCCCACCGCGGGCGGCGCCGAAGCGGACCTCGGCGAGCCGGTGCGGCTGGACCACATCGAGCTGTCCGAGCGGCTCGAGGAGGGCCAGCGCGTGACCTCCCACCGGATCCTGGACGGCGACGGACGCGTACTGGCCGAGGGCGGGACGATCGGGGTGCGCCGCATCCACCGGCTCGAGCACCCCGTCACCACGTCCTCGCTGCGGATCGAGGCCGACGGGGACGGCGCCGTCATCGAACGCGCGGCAGTGCACGACGCCGGCGACGCTCCCGTCCCGGATCTCACCGATGCCTACCGGGCTCCCACCGAGGCGCCCGAGAGCTGACCCGCTCCGACGCCGCGCCGCCCAGCTCCCGCGCCGCGGCCCCTGCATCGGTCCCGGCATGTGGGTGCGCACAGGCTGACGAAGTTGCGGATCCGCAAAATCGCTAGCCGCGGGGACCTGCACGCGAGCGAAGGGCGCGCAGGCGCACAGGGCCGGCCGCGCGGGGCGCACCCACCCAGCGCGGGGGCGTCGAGAATCGAGCGTCGAATGCCCGCTCAGGAGTCCACGAGCGTGACCTCGAAGGAGTAGCGCGAGGCGCGGTAGACGTGGAAGCCGTACTCGACCACGGAGCCGTCGTTGGCGAAGGACTTGCGCTCCATGGTCAGCAGCGCCGCGCCGAGCTCCTCGTCGAGCAGTTCGGCGTGCTCCTCGTCGGCGACAGTCGCGCCGATGCGTTCGTGCGCGAGCACGGTGGTGATCCCGGCCTCGCGCAGGCAGGCGTACAGGCCGTTCGCGGCGAGCGCGGCGCGGGTGGGCGCGATCCGCTCGGGGATCGTGTTGC
>CAZHSL010000736.1:0-1378 GCA_964535185.1 uncultured Corynebacterium sp. | reverse complement strand
CGGAACAGGTCCGGCAGGGAGCGGCCGAAGGAGTGGACGACGCGGTACTCGTCGTCATCGGCCAGGTTCTCCTCGCCGACCACGTCGGTGAGCTGGGCGCGCACCGCGGCGGGCAGGCGCGAGGCGGGCACCTCGAAGTCGCTCAGCTCCGGTTCGACGGGCTGCTTCGAGTCGAGGTCGACGCCCACCTTGTTCCGCGCCAGCGGGGCGAAGGCCGGCTTGTTGTCGTAGCGGAAGGTGACGTCGTCCAGCCCCCAGCCCCACCACTTGTGCCGCTTGACCTCCCGTGCGCTCAGCCGTTCGCTCATGCGGATTCCTCCTCGCCCGGGCCGGCAGAGCCCAGGACCTCGTCGTGATGCTCGTCGTACAGGTCCTTCACCCCGTCGCGGATCCGCGACGAGAACCCGACCGCCGCCTCGCCCTCGTGCGCGACGATCGGCTCCCCGAACACGACACGCACGGGCGGGCGGCCCGGGATCGGCCAGCTGCGCCCCTTGGGCATCGCCTCGTAGCCGCCGATGATGGCGGCCGGCACCACCGGGACGCCCACGCTGATCGCGAGGGACGCCGCACCGGGGTTGAAGTCGGCCATCGTGCCGGTCTGCTGGCGGCCCCCCTCGGGGAACACCAGGATCGGCACCCCGGAGCGCAGCAGCTTCCGGGACGTCCCGGAGTGCTTGCGCGAGCCGCCGCGGTCGATCGGGAAGGCGTTCATCATCAGGCGCACGAAGATACGCCGGTACCAGTGGTCGAACCAGTAGTCCGCGGCCACACCGGTGCTCAGGAACCGCGCCTGGGTCCACGGCAGGCTGATCGCCAGCAGCGGGCCGTCGACGTGGCTCGTGTGGTTCGCGACCAGCACGAAGGGGCCGCGGATGCTCCGCACCCGGCGGTGGACCTGGGCCTGCGGGGTCACGGCGGAGTTCACCACGGCCCGGAACACGACCCGCTGGAGCACGAACCGCATCCCCGCCCGCCAGGCGGAGCGGTACTTCGCGAACTCGCCGGTGGGCTTCTCCCACCCCTCGCCGCGGGAGCGCGCCGAGAGGGAGTCGAAGAGCTTCTTGGAGCGGCCCTTGAGCTCGTCGGCCGCCTTCGCCGTCGCCTCCTGGGCGCGGG
This sequence comes from uncultured Corynebacterium sp., assembly GCA_964535185.1. GTDB lineage: Bacteria > Actinomycetota > Actinomycetes > Actinomycetales > Dermabacteraceae > Brachybacterium. The sequence continues at coordinate 259 of CAZHSL010000736.1, read as the reverse complement.
TGGCGGCGTCCTGCGCGCGCTCCGCCGCCGTGCGGGCGGCCGACGGGGCGGTCGCGTCGGCGGAATCGGCAGGCGCGCCGGTCGCGTCGGCGGACTCGGCAGGCGCGCCGGTCGAGTCGGCCTCGTGCGGCGTCGCCGCGTCCTCGCCCTGCGGCTCCTGCGGGGTGTCCTGCGAGGTCAAGCGATCACTTCTCCCGTTTCCGGCGGTGGCTGAGCAGGGCGCTGAGCCGGGCGACCAGCCCCCGCGGGGTGGTGCGCA
>CAZHSL010000735.1:0-1385 GCA_964535185.1 uncultured Corynebacterium sp. | reverse complement strand
GACCTGGTCGGCAAGGTCGAGCAGAACATCCCCGAGGACGACCCGCGCAACGCCGCGACCATCGCCGACAACGTCGGCGACAACGTGGGCGACTGCGCCGGCATGGCCGCGGACCTCTTCGAGTCCTACGCCGTGACCCTCGTCGCCGCGCTCATCCTGGGGCGGGCCGCCTTCGGCGAGGCCGGGATGGTGTTCCCGCTGATCGTCCCCGCGATCGGGGTGCTCACCGCCCTGATCGGCATCTATCTCACGACCGGGAAGGCCGGGCAGAGCGCCCTGACCACGATCCGCCGCTCCTTCCTGTACTCGGCCGTGATCTCTGCGGTGCTGTGCACCGTCGCAGCCTTCGTCCACCTGCCCGGCAGCTTCGCCGAGCTCGGGATCGAGGGCTCGAGCGCCGCGATCGACGACCCCCGCATCGTGGCCGCCGGGGCCGTCGTCATCGGGATCGCGCTGGGCGTGCTGATCCTCTACCTCACCGGGTACTACACCAGCACCGAGGACCGCCCGGTGCGCCAGGTCGCCGGCACCTCCCGCACCGGCGCCGCGACCGTGGTGCTCTCCGGCTTCTCCCTGGGCCTGGAGTCCGCGGTGTTCACCGCCCTGGTGATCGCCGCGGCCGTGTTCGGCGCCTTCCTGCTCGGCGGCTCGGGCGTGGCCGGGCTGTTCGCGATCGCGCTCGCCGGCTGCGGCCTGCTCACCACCGTCGGCGTCATCGTCGCGATGGACACCTTCGGCCCCGTCACCGACAACGCCCAAGGGATCGCCGAGATGAGCGGCGACGTGGACGGCGAGGGCGCACAGGTGCTCACCGAGCTCGACGCCGTCGGCAACACCACCAAGGCGATCACCAAGGGCATCGCGATCGCCACCGCCGTGCTCGCGGCGACCGCGCTGTTCGGCTCCTACACCGACGCCATCCACGAGGTCCTCGGCGAGCGCTACCAGGACTTCCTCGACCAGGCCGTCGTCTTCTCCCCGCAGACCCTGGTCGGCGTGATCATCGGCGCCGCAGTGGTGTTCCTGTTCTCCGGCCTCGCCATCAGCGCCGTCGGCCGAGCGGCGGGCGCCGTCGTCTACGAGGTGCGCCGCCAGTTCCGCGAGATCACCGGGATCATGGACGGCACCGCGAAGCCGGAGTACGGCCGCGTGGTCGACATCGTCACCCGCGACTCGCTGCGGGAGCTGGCCACCCCCGGTCTGCTCGCGGTCGCCGCGCCCATCGCCGTCGGCTTCGGACTCGGCGCCCCGGCGCTGGCCGGCTACCTCGCCGGGGCGATCTCCGCCGGTGTGCTGATGGCGATCCTGCTCGCGAACTCCGGCGGCGCCTGGGACAACGCCAAGAAGATCGTCGAGGACGGCCACCACGGCGGGAAGGGCTCCGA
>CAZHSL010000734.1:0-1392 GCA_964535185.1 uncultured Corynebacterium sp. | reverse complement strand
ACAAGGAGAACCCGGTGGAGGAGGCCTTCGCGGGCCACATCTACGCGTTCATCGGGCTGAAGGACACCACCACCGGTGACACCCTCACCGACTCGGCGAACCCGATCCAGCTGGAGTCCATGAGCTTCCCGGAGCCGGTCATCTCGGTGGCCATCGAGCCCAAGACCAAGGGCGACCAGGAGAAGCTGGGTGTGGCCATCCAGAAGCTCGCCAAGGAGGATCCGACCTTCCAGGTGGAGCTCGACGAGGAGACCGGCCAGACAGTCATCCGCGGCATGGGCGAGCTGCACCTCGACGTCCTCGTGGACCGCATGAAGCGCGAGTTCAACGTCGAGGCCAACATCGGCAAGCCGCAGGTGGCCTACCGCGAGACGATCAAGCGGACCGTGGAGAAGTACGACTTCACCCACAAGAAGCAGACCGGCGGCTCCGGCCAGTTCGCGAAGGTCCAGATCACCTTCGGCCCGCTGACCGATGCCGAGGACGGCGTGTTCTACGAGTTCGAGAACAAGGTCACCGGCGGCCGCATCCCGCGCGAGTACATCCCGAGCGTGGACGCGGGCATCCAGGACGCCCTCCAGGGCGGCATCATGGCCGGCTACCCGGTCGTGAACGTCAAGGCATCTCTGCTGGACGGCGCCTTCCACGACGTCGACTCCTCGGAGATGGCCTTCAAGATCGCCGGCTCGATGGCGGCCAAGGAGGCCCTGCGCAAGGCGCAACCGGTCCTCCTCGAGCCCGTCATGGACGTCGAGGTCCGTACTCCGGAGGAGTACATGGGAGATGTCATCGGCGACCTGAACTCCCGGCGAGGTCAGGTCCAGTCGATGGAGGACGCGAGCGGGGTCAAGATCGTCCGTGCTCTCGTCCCGCTGTCGGAGATGTTCGGCTACGTCGGCGACCTGCGGTCCAAGACCCAGGGTCGTGCGATGTACACCATGCAGTTCGACAGCTACGCGGAGGTCCCCGGCAGCATCGCTGAGGAGATCGTCGCGAAGACCCGGGGCGAGTGAGGAGTCGGGGGGAACGGGTAGGCTCCTTCTCCTGCTCCCCCCACCGCTCCCATCGGACCTCCGCCTCGTCGAGGCGGGATCCGATCCCGATCCAGAAGTACCACGATAAGAAGTCCTAGGAGGACACCATCATGGCGAAGGCCAAGTTCGAGCGGACCAAGCCGCACGTCAACATCGGCACCATCGGTCACGTCGACCACGGCAAGACCACGCTGAGCGCTGCGATCTCGAAGGTCCTGTACGACAAGTTCCCGGAGCTGAACCAGGCCCGTGACTTCGACACGATCGACAACGCGCCGGAGGAGAAGCAGCGCGGCATCACGATCAACGTCTCGCACATCGAGTACGAGACCGACAAGCGCCACTACGCGCACGTCGA
>CAZHSL010000733.1:0-1392 GCA_964535185.1 uncultured Corynebacterium sp. | reverse complement strand
CCATCGCGCCGACGATCAGCCGCAGCGAGGGGATCCAGCGCCAGGGGTTCTTCGCGCCGGCGCGCGGGTAGTTCAGGAAGTTGGTGGCGGCGGCCTTCTTCGCGCGGCCCCTCGACCCGGCGGCGGCCGCGGCGACGCCGGCGTGCCGGGCCTTGACCGAGGTGCGGGCGGTGGGCGGCTTCGGCGCTCCGGCCGGGGGCGCGGAGCGCTTCGCGGAGCTCGAACCCGTCCCGCGACCGGTGCGGCTGGTGCCCTTGGGGGCGGGCGCCTTCCCGGAGGACTTCGAGGCGGAGGCCTTCGGTGCGGAGGACTTGGGCGTCGAGGCGCGACGCACTCCGGCGGCGCGACGGGCACCACCGGTCGTCGGCTTCTGCCCGCGGCGCGAGCGATCCGACGAGCCGCGGGACGAGCGTCGAGAGTCGCTCATGGCTGCTCCTGGTCCTTCGGGGACACGGACGAGTCCGGGCGCCGCCGTGGTGGCAGTGCGCCCAGCCACTCAGTATGACCACGACCGGCGCCCCGACGGAACGACCCGGCGGTGAAGCACACAGGGTGTGCACGTCCCGTGCGGCCCCGCTCACATCCCGGCGGGGAGGCCCTCACACGACCTCCACACGCCCGGGCCGCGCGGCCGCGCCGCCCGGCAGGGCCCCGTCAGGAGTCCTCGCGGGCCGCCCACCAGGCGCGCAGCTCCTCGACGGCCCGCTCCTCGCCGAGGGGGCCGTGCTCCATCCGCAGGTCGAGCAGGTGCCTGTAGGCCTCGCCCACGGCCCGACCGGGCGGAAGGTCCAGGATCTCCATGATCCGGTTGCCGTCCAGGTCGGGGCGGATCTTCCCGATCTCCTCCTGCTCGGCGAGGTGGTCGATGCGGGCCTCGAGCTCGTCGTAGGCGCGGGCGAGGGTGCGGGCCTTGCGCCGGTTGCGCGTGGTGACGTCCGCCCGGGTGAGGCGGTGCAGATGCTGCAGCAGGTCGCCCGCGTCGGTGACGTAGCGGCGCACCGCGGAGTCCGTCCACGGGGAGTCGACGTAGCCGTGGAAGCGCAGGTGCAGCTCCACCAGGCGCGCCACCTTCTTGGTGGTGTCCTTGTCGAAGGTCAGCGCCTTCATCCGCTTCGTCGCCATCTTCGCGCCGACGGTCTCGTGGAAGCGGAAGGTGACCACCCCGCCCTCCTCGAAGCGGCGCGTGGCGGGCTTGCCGATGTCGTGCATCAGCGCGGCCAGGCGCAGCACCAGGTCGGGCGCCTCGCACGGGCCGCCCGAGCCGGCCGGGCTCTCGAGGTCGATCGCCTGGTCCAGCACGGTGAGCGTGTGCTGGTAGACGTCCTTGTGGTGGTGGTGCTCGTCGATCTCGAGCTGCAGCGCCGGCAGCTCCGGCAGCACGTGCGCGGCCAG
>CAZHSL010000732.1:0-1392 GCA_964535185.1 uncultured Corynebacterium sp. | reverse complement strand
CTGGGCCTGGAGTACATCGGCCCGAAGACCTTCTGGTCCACCGAGCGCTTCCCCTTCGTCCACTCCCTGCGCGAGGCGCGCGAGCTGATCGCCGAGACGGGCGCCGCGAACGTGGGACTCATCCTCGACACCTACCACTGGTACACCGCGGGGGAGGACGCCTCGCAGCTGGAGGGCCTCACCGACGCCGACATCGTCTCGGTGGACCTCAACGACGCCCGCGCCGACCGTGAGATCGACCAGCAGCAGGACCTCGACCGTCGCCTGCCCTTCGACACCGGCGTCATCGACCTCGAGGGCTTCCTCCGTGCCGTCGGCGCCGCCGGCTACACCGGCCCGGTGAAGATCGAGCCGTTCATGGCATCCCTCGCCGAACGACCGGTGGACGAGGTGCTCACCCAGATCTCCGGACTGCTGGACCGCGCGCTCGCGGTCCCGGAGGGTGCGGCTCGTCGGTGACATCGGCAGGCGCTGCTGACCCGCGGACGGCAGCGCCCGGACCGGCGGAGCGCTGATAAGTTCACCGGTCATGCCTGATCTCGCCGCGCTCGTGCCCGATCTGGGCGTCGGTGCCTGGCTGCTGGTGACCCTCGGTGCGCTGATCGTCGGCTTCTCCAAGACGGCCCTGCCCGGCGCGGGCACGATCGCCGTGGGCCTGTTCGCCCTGGCCATGCCTGCGAAGGAATCCACCGCCGCGCTGCTGCTCCTGCTGATCGTGGGGGACATGACCGCGCTGTGGGTGTACCGACGGGAACCGGACTGGCGCACTCTGCTCAGGCTCCTGCCCAGCGCCATGATCGGCGTGGTGATCGGCGTGTTCTACTTCGCCCGCGTGGACGGCGAGTGGGTGCGGCTGACCATCGGCGTGATCCTGCTGGTGCTGGTGACCGTCACCGTGACCCGTCGGCAGCTGGCCCGGCGACGCGAGGCGGCCGCCGCGGCCGAGGCCGAGCGTCTCACGGCCGCCGGTGCGCCCGGCGGGTCGCACCCTGCTGCCTCCCCGCCCGGGGGCCCGCAGCCCGCTGCGACCCCGCCCGGCGGCTCGCAGCCCGGCGCTCTCGCGGCCGCCCAGGGCGTGGGATACGGACTGATGGGCGGCTTCACCACCATGGTCGCCAATGCCGCCGGGCCCGTGATGTCGCTGTACTTCTACGCGATGCGGATGCCGGTGCTGACGTTCCTGGGCACCTCCGCCTGGTACTTCGCGATCGTGAACCTGTTCAAGGTGCCGTTCTCGGCGGGGCTGGGCCTGATCACCCGCGACACCCTGGTGATGGACGCGATGCTGATCCCCGTCGTGCTGCTCGGCGCCTTCGCCGGCTCGAAGGTGGCCCGACGCATCCCGCAGAAGGTGTTCGAGAACCTGATCCTCGTGCTCACCGTCGCGGCCGC
>CAZHSL010000731.1:0-1395 GCA_964535185.1 uncultured Corynebacterium sp. | reverse complement strand
TTCACCGCTCCCGCCGGTGACGGCAACGCCCCGCGGATGGAGACCGACCCGTCGATCGACCAGCTCGCCCCCTCGTACACCGCGACCATCAACCAGTACCTGCGCGGCGAGCTGGAGTTCTCCTCCGACGTGGTCTACGAGATCATGTCCGGGCGGGTGCACCCGTGGAGCTACAAGGACTTCGAGAACCGCTCGGTCGAGGTCGCCTCCGACCTCTCCCGCCTGCTGCGCAAGTCCCCGCACACGCGCGTGCTGGTCTCCCACGGCTACCACGACGCGGCCACCCCGTTCCACGCGAGCGAGCACGTGCTCGCCCAGCTCGCGATCCCGCGCGAGGACTACAGCGAGCGGATCCGCATCGAGTACTACGAGGCCGGGCACATGATGTACTGCCACGAGCCCAGCCGGCTCGCGCTCTCCCAGCACCTGAGCGAGTTCGTCACCGGTGCGGAGGTCGTGCCGGAGCCGCCGGCCGACGAAGCCTGACGGGGTCGGCGACGCCGGGCGGGGTCCGCACCCTCCCCCGGAGCGCAGAATTCCGCCCTGGCGACTCATGACGTCGACCGCATGAGTCGTCAGAGCGGAATTCTCGCCGGCCCCGGCTCACCTGTGCGGGGCACGCCGAGGTCACCGGTACGGCGGGCCGCCAGCTCCGCGGAGAGGCGAACAGTCCCCTCGGAGGCCTCCCCGCAGCGCGTGCGGCGTGATGGACTGTCCGCATGAGCGCACCACTGATCGAGGACCACGCCCTGCTCTCCGACCAGCGCACCACGGCGCTGGTGACCCGGGAGGGGGATATCGACTGGCTGTGCCTGCCGCGCTTCGACTCCGACGCGGTGTTCTGCTCGCTGCTCGGCACCGAGGACCACGGGCACTGGTCGCTGCGGATCGCGGACGGCGAGGTGGTCTCGCGCCGCTACCTGCCCGGCACGATGGTGCTGGAGACGCAGTGGCGCTCCCCCACCGGCACGGCGACCGTCACCGAGTTCATGCCGATCGCCGGTGGCGACGTCTCCACCCCGGAAGCGGACAGCCACTCCTCGACCATGCCCGGCTCCGGGACGACGGCGAGGCAGGGGGTCAGCAGCTCGGATCCGATGCGGGATGGCGAAGGAGGCGACGGCCCGGACGACGTCGCCGAGGCCTCCGGCGCCTCGGACGGCTCGTCCGGCGGCGACGACGACGGCGAGGCCTCCGGATCGTCCGGCGGCTCCCCCGGCTCGGCCACGTCGCTGCGCGGCGACGTCGAGGACCATGCCGACCTGGTCCGCATGGTGCGCTGCACCGGCGGCGAGGTGGAGGTCATCCAGGAGCTGAAGATCCGTTTCGAGTACGGGCTCGCCGCGCCGTGGGTGCGCCGCGGCGAGGACACGGCCGGCGAGAAGGTGCTGATCG
>CAZHSL010000730.1:0-1400 GCA_964535185.1 uncultured Corynebacterium sp. | reverse complement strand
GACGACATCGCGAGCTGCATGTCCAGCAGGGTGCTCGCCATATCGCGATATGCGTCCAGCCAGTCCAGCACCCGCAGGACGTGATCGTAGACGTCATGCATATAGGTGATGGTTTGCTCGTCGATTACAGGCGTGTCCCGGCGGATCAGCTCGTTGAGCGCCTCCCGGCCCGGAGACAGCACACGGCGAATTGTGTAGAGCTCCTTGCGAACACCAAGGACTTCGCGCTGCGGCGAGATCGACCGTGAGTCGAGGATGTCTTCCTCCATGTCTTCGATCTTGTCACCCAGTGAGTCGATGATCGGGAAATACTCGTCGACGATGGCATCCAGCATGGCATAGAGCAGGAAGCCCGAATTGCGGTCCGGGACCTCTCGGGAAAACTCCCGCCACCTGCCAGCGACGCCATTGAGGATCGAGCGTTCGATATCGCGTGCGGTCACGACATAATTTTGTCCGACGAAGAACGAAATAGGGTAGGCGACGATCGAGTCAGACCCGGTTCGGGCCAGTTCGTAGAACAGGGCGAAGAGGGTATTGCCGTAGCGGCGTGCAATCGGCCGTTGATGCGGCGTGGTGGCATCCTCGATAGCGAGGGGATGCAGGTGAATGAGGTCGCCGAATCGCTGGAGATCGTCCAGATGGTCCCGGTCGACATCGAGCCAGGTCAATGTATCTGGCGATGACAGTACCTCGCGAATCTCATCATCGCTCTCCGGGTCGCACGGCTGCCCGTTCGCATCGAAACACAACCGCACATTGACCATGCTCGCCAGTCCTTCCCTGAATCACGCATGTTCCAACGCAGGGGCTGTGCCTCATGCTGATTCCGGAAGAGGATGTGGAATCAGGAGTGCCCTGTGAAGGATCGCCAGGCCATCGAAAGGGGAGGGGAGATTACCTGCGGCTGGAGCGCATTGCCCGGACAACCTTCGTTCCATCCTCACCCGAAGCCAAACGCGAGTACGCGTCCGTTTCCATACCGACGAGCGCCAACCGGCCTTCGGCATCGTTGTGGATGCCCCAGCCGAATTTCTTCGCGAGCGGAGACGTCCGCAGGCAGGCGCGACCGGTGGAGAAGTACGCCTCCCGGGCGGCGGGACGTTCGGAGCCGGGAATGCCCTGCCTGTTCGCGTGCACTTCGAAGATGACATCTTCCGAGGTCAGTTCGTAGGGTCGTTCGGAGATGAGCCGGTATTGCTCGGCGGCGATGGTCGGTTTGGCATCGTTCCGGGGAGGAATGACGCCTGACGTGGCAGGGCAATCCTCAGCAACGGCGATGAGTGTATTGATGGCATTGACGCCCATTCCGGTCTCCTCATCGATATGGCGCTACACTGTGCGCATTGATTGATGGAACGGATCGTACACAGGGAGCCGGAACGTGTCGAGCAGCAGCC
>CAZHSL010000729.1:0-1401 GCA_964535185.1 uncultured Corynebacterium sp. | reverse complement strand
TGGGCCGCATCCCCCACCCCGTGCTCACGCTGACCCTCGCCGGGGTGCTGCACGGCGCGATCGGCATGGTCGTGGGCTGGATGATCCCCGGCGACGGGCCGGGCGGGGGCCCCGCCGCGCTGTGGCTGATGCTGCCCGCGCTGGCGACGTCGGCCGGGACGGGCGCGCTGCTCGGCCTCGTGGCGCTGGCCGTGCAGGCGCTGATCGGTCCCCGCTCCGGCGTTCCGGCGGCCCGGCCGGGAGAGTCCTGATGCGCATCGGCCGACGGACCCTTCTCGCCGCGGCGGCGGCGCTACCGCTGACGCTGCTCGCCGGCTGCGACGGGTTCTCCACCACCTCCGTGACCGAGCAGGAGTTCACCGAGACGCTGCGGATCCCTCCGCTGGCGGACTCGACCGTCCGCGACGGGGTGCGCACCTTCCGCCTCACCGCGCAGGAGGGGTCGATGACCTTCGCCGGGATCCCAGGACCCACGACCACGTGGGGCTTCAGCGGCGACCTCCTGGGGCCGACGCTGCGTGCCGAGCGCGGTGAGCAGGTCGCGGTCGAGATCGACAACGCGCTGGGGGAGGCGACCAGCGTCCACTGGCACGGCATGCACCTGCCGGCCGCGATGGACGGCGGCCCGCACCAGATGATCGAGCCCGGCGGCACGTGGCGGCCGCAGTGGCGGATCGCGCAGCCCGCCGCGACGCTCTGGTACCACCCGCACCCGCACGGCGCCACCGAGGAGCACGTCTACCGGGGCCTGGCCGGCCTGTTCCTTCTCGAGGACGATGCGAGCCTCGCCGCAGCGCTGCCGCGCGAGTACGGGGTGGACGACCTGCCGCTGATCGTGCAGGACCGGTCCTTCGACGATGCCGGCGCCCTGGAGCTGCGGCACGACGGTGCCGAGCCCGGGATGCTCGGCCGGGTCGTGATGGTCAACGGCACCGTCGGCCCGGTGCACGAGGTGAGCACCGAGCGGGTGCGGCTGCGGCTGCTGAACGGCTCCACCGCCCGCACGTACACCTTCGCACTGCCGGAGAGGCCGATGACCATGGTCGCCACCGGCGGCGGGTTCCTCGACGCACCGCTCGAGCTCGACGAGCTGCGGCTCGCGCCCGGCGAGCGGGCGGAGGTGATCGCCCGCTTCCGGCCGGGCGAGACGGTGCGGCTGCGGTCGGTGCGGACGGATCTGGGTGCCATCGCGTCGGCCGCGACCTCCGGCGCGAACGACGAGTTCGACGTGCTCGAGCTGCGCGCCGGTGAGTCCCTCGCGCCCTCGCCGGAGCCCGGGTGGGGCCCGTCCTCACAGGCGCAGGCCGACGCGCTGGTCGAGGAGGAGGCGGTGCGCACCCGATCCTTCGAACTGCAGGGCCGCGAGATCAACGGCCGGGAGATGGACATGTCCCGCATCGA
>CAZHSL010000728.1:0-1406 GCA_964535185.1 uncultured Corynebacterium sp. | reverse complement strand
CGACGCCGCCCAGCACATCGCCCAGGCCGCCTACGTGCTGGGGATGCCGCTGCGCGGCTGAGCACTGCGCGGCTGAGCACTTCGCGACTGAGCGCAGCGCCTACGGTCCTCCCGCGCCCCTCACAGCAGCTCGAGCTCGATCCGCTCGAGGTAGGCGAGGCCGACGGGGGTGAGTGCGAAATCCTGCCGCTTGGCGCCGGTGCGGGCCACATCGACCTTCTCGAGCCGGAGCACCCCGGAGTCGGCCAGCCGGCGCAGGGTGCGGTAGAGGCCGCGATCGGTGAGCGTCCACCCGGTCGTCTCCGCGAAGCGGGGTGCGATGCCGGCGGCAGGTACCGGGCCGTGCTCCCGGACGATCCGCAGCAGCGCGAGCGTGGTCGCGGACTTCTTGTAGACCTCGACCCAGGAGCGGGACAGCTCCTCGGCCCACTCGGCGTCCTCGGGGGAGGGGGATCGGGGTGTCGAGGGGGACTCCTTCGCGGTCATGGGCGCGGGGCCTCGAAGCCGCGGTCCAGCACGGCGCCGAGTCCGTGGAGGACCAGCCCCAGGCCCCAGCACGAGGCCATGGCGAGGACGGCGCCGGCCCAGGCGCCACCCGGTGCGGACGGACCGCCGCTCAGCACCGGAGCTCCGAGCATGACCAGCACCCAGGCGTGGAGCAGATAGCCGACGTTGACGGTCGCATAGAGCAGTGCGTGGGCGACGAACCTGCCATAGCGCACGCGCCCGAGCCCGCGGCCGCGCGTGGCCAGGTAGATCGCAGCGCCAAGCGCGATCGCGACCAGGGGCAGCGTGGTGAGCACGGTGAGGCGGTTGTCGCCCAGCACGATCACCAGGTGCAGCACGAGGTTCGCGCCGAGCAGGGCGAGGGCATAGGGGAGCAGGCTGGCATGGGCGCGGGCGATGCCGGAGCTCGAGCCGGTCCCTGCGGCGGTGGTCTGGTCGGGCATGGGAGTCTCCTGACGACGACAGGCTGTGTACCGACGGCACACTGCCTAAGGGGACTGTACCTTAGGTACGCAGCTTCGCGTCAAGAGGGAGCGGCGGGCGCTCACGCTCGCCCGGGCCTCAACTGTTCGCGCCGACAGCGGGCCGCTCGGGGACGTGTGCGAGGTGTCGTCGACCGCACGTCGCACGTCGCACGTCGCACGCCGCATGCCGCATGCCGCACGTCGCTCGGCACTCCGGCGTCGGCCGCTGCGCCGTCGCGCTTGCGTCCGGTCCTCCCCATCGCTCTCTCCGACGCGACCCCATGACCCTCATCCCCCCTCGCACCGCTCGGGTGTCCCTCCTGCGCAGGACTTCCTACACTGGCCCGGTGACATCCACCGAAGCCTTCGAAGCCGGACCCGACCGCGGCCTGGAGCGCACCCCGCCGCAGGACCTCCCCGCCGAGCGCGGCGTGC
>CAZHSL010000727.1:0-1408 GCA_964535185.1 uncultured Corynebacterium sp. | reverse complement strand
CGCACGCGCGCTGATCACTCGGGTGCGAGCACGTGCACGCTGTCCCCGCCCCGGGGCGAGCCGGGGCTCGGCACGGCGGTGAGCAGCATGACGGTGTCCTGTATCGCCTCGACGGAACGGCGGTGCGCCGGCATCTCGTGGAGGTCTCCGCTCTGCAGCACGAACGGCTCCTCGGCGTTCACGCGGATCGCGCCGCGGAGGATGTAGAGCGTCGCGGGCAGATCGGCCTCGTGCTCGGCCAGCTGCACGCCCTCACGCAGCGCGATGATGGTCTGCCGCAGCGGACCGGTGTGCACCACGTGCTGGGTGTGGTGCCCGTCCTCCGCCTCGCGAGCACGGTCGATGGCAAGGGTCATGACATTCATCAGAGCGACCACGGCGACCTCCTCGGTCCGGGATCCTCATCATCTGCCGCAGCGGCGGGAAGGTCAATGGCGAGCCGTGGCGGCGTGCGTCCACCGGGGCGGGCCGACAGGTCGGTAGACTCCGCCGCATGAGTTCCACCTCGAGCAACGACCTGGTCCGCCGCCCCTTCGAGGGCCTGCCGAACGAGCAGGACCTGGTGGCGATGCGCCAGCTGATCCCGGCGGCGACGATGGCCGCGAGGACCACCGCCGAATACGGCTCGCTCGACGTCCAGATCGCCACGATCCTGCCGATGGCCTGGCCGGCCGTGCGCCGCACCGACGGCTCCGTCACCGTCGGCATCCAGGCCGGTTTCCCCGGCGGCGACCTCTCCCGCGGCATCGGGCAGGCGATCCGCCTGGCCACCGCGCTCGAGCCCGGCAACCCGATCACCACCGTGACCCTCGACGAGGACGCCCCGCGGCTGCAGGAGATCCTCGACCTCGAGAGCTCCTTCGAGATCCGGGTGCACGACACCTTCGAGTTCTGGCTCGATCCCAGCGCCGAGCGCACCGGCCAGATCGAGCAGGCGATCACCCAGGCGAACGAGTCGATCATGCCCACCCGCGCGGTGGAGGGCCTGCCGCACGGCTACTGGGTCGACGCCGGCTCCAAGGAGCATCTGCGCTGGGTGCTCGACGCCGACGAGGAGAAGGTGATCGACGCGGTCACGCGCCTGCACGCGCGCCGCGAGTCCGCCATCGGCGAGGGCACCAAGTACGTCGGCTCCTTCCGCGCGGAGGGCCTCACCATCCCGGTGTGGGACCTGCCCCAGGGGTGCGGCGCGGCCGGCGTCGAGGCCGAGGCCGAGGCGTTCCGCAGCCGCTTCGAGGAGGCGCTGGCCTCCACCGAACCGCTGACCGCGCTCGAGCGCCGGGCCCGCGGCGGGATCGTGGCACGGCAGGTGACGCTGCGATGAGCACCGCGGGTCCGCTGACGGCGCACCGTCCCGAGCGGGTCGCCGTCGTGATCCCCGCCAAGAACGAGGCGGAGCGGATCGAGG
>CAZHSL010000726.1:0-1408 GCA_964535185.1 uncultured Corynebacterium sp. | reverse complement strand
GACGTTGACGGTGCGCACCGGCAGGCCGGAGGCGCGGGCGAACTCCTCGTCCGCGGTGACCGCCGCGAGCAGCCCGGACAGCCCCACCCCGATCCCCAGCACGACCACCGCGAGCACGATGGAGATCAGGGCGTCCGGCGCGGTCACCGTGGACAGCGAGCCGAACAGGTAGGCCATCAGGTTCTGGGAGGTGCCGCCGGCGAGCTGGATGATCACCACGCCGCCAGCGATGCCGCCGTAGAACAGGATCGCCAGCGCCACGTCGCGGCTGGTGTGGCTGACCTCGCGCACGTACTCGATCAGCAGCGCGCCGATCACCGAGGCGGCCAGCGCCCCCGGGATCGCGAGCAGGTCCGCGGGGGAGACGCTCGTCCAGGCGCCGACCAGCCAGCCGACGGCCACACCGGTCAGGGCCACGTGGCCCAGCCCGTCGCCGAGCAGCGAGAGCCGCTTCTGGACCAGGTAGGTGCCGACCACCGGGGCGGTGAGCCCGATCAGCACCGCGATGATCAGCGGATACCGAAGCAGGTCGGAGGTGAGGAGGTCGAGGGGCGAGATCATAGGGGGTGGATCTCCTGACCGAGGCACTCGTCCAGCGGGGCGGCGTCCTCGGGGTGGTCGTGGCCGGGGTCCAGCCGGGGGCGGTCGTGCGCGGCGCCGTCGTGGACGACGCGGCCGTGGTCCAGCACCACGGCGCGGCGGATGTCGCCGGAGAGCGGCCCCGTCTCGTGCAGCACCACGACGATGGTGGTCCCGGCGGCGGAGAGCTCGCGGAAGAGCTCCGCGATCAGCTCCTGGGTGGGCACGTCCACGCCGGAGAAGGGCTCATCGAGCACCAGCAGGCGCGGATCGCGGACCAGGGCGCGGGCGATCATGACGCGCCGGCGCTGGCCGCCGGACATCCTGGTGACGGGCCGGCCCGCGAGATCCGCCATCCCCACGGACTCCAGGGCGGCCATCACCCGCGGGTCACGGGCGCTGGGCCACCAGGAGCGCGCTCCCAGCAGCCCGCTCGCGACGGCCTCCCGGGCGGTCGCCGGGATGGAGCCCGTCTCCGAGGTCTCCTGGGGGACGTATCCGAGGCGGTCGTGCGAGGTGCCCTGCTGGACCGGGCGGCCGAACAGCCGTGCCGTGCCGGTCGCCGGCGGCAGCACCCCCACCACGGCGCGCAGCAGGGTCGACTTGCCGGAGCCGTTGGCGCCCAGCAGGGCGACCAGCTCGCCGGCCTCGACGCGCAGGTCGACATCGCGCAGCACCCGCTGCCCGCCGCGGTCCACGGAGAGCCCGGACGCCTCGATCACGGGGGCGGCGGGGGCGTTCACGTCCAGCTCGCCACCAGTCGGGCGCAGTTGTCTCGCATCACCTGAGGATAATCGGACTCCGGCGACTGCTGGGTCTCGAGGTTGTC
>CAZHSL010000725.1:0-1408 GCA_964535185.1 uncultured Corynebacterium sp. | reverse complement strand
GGGGAGGGGCCGACGGGCCCGTGGTCATCGCGCTGCCCGCGATGCGGGCCAGCGAACGCGTGGTCTCTCAGCTGCGCGGCGTGCTCGAGGACAACCCCGGCGGCAGCGAGGTGCGGCTGCGCCTGCAGGAGCCCGGCCGCACCACTCTGATGCAGCTGGACAAGCGGCTCTCGGTCACGCCGTCGGCCGCCCTGTACGCCTCGCTGAAGACCCTGCTGGGCCCGAGCTGCCTGCAGTGACCCGATGACCTCGTGGCGGGTGGCGACCTTCAACATCCGCCACGGACTCGGTCCCGACGAGCGGGTCGACCTCGCGCGCACGGCGGACGAGATCCAGGCCCTGGGCGCCGAGGTGGTCGGGCTGCAGGAGGTGGACGTCGGCTTCGGCCCGCGCTCGGGCCACGACGACCAGGCCGCCCGTCTCGGCGAGCTGCTGGGGATGCGGGCGCTGTTCGGCGCCGCCCTCGACCTGCCGCCGACGCACGAGGGCGGTCCGCGGCGCCGGTACGGGATCGCCCTGCTGACCGAGCACGAGATCCTCTCCCAGCACTCGCTTCTGCTCCCGCACCATCCCGGGCGCACCCCGCCGGTGGAGCCGCGCTGCCTGCTGCACGCACGGCTGCGACGCAGGGACGGGGAGGAGCTCGACGTCCTGGTCACGCACCTGGACAACGAGAGCCGCGCCCACCGCACCGCCCAGGTGCAGGGCATCGTGGACCGCGCCCGGGACATCGCCGGACCGGCCGTGCTGATGGGGGACATGAACGCCGACCCCGGCGCGCCCGAGCTCGCCGCGCTGTCCGCGACCGGCTGGCGCGAGGCCGCGCAGGAGATCGACTCCGCGGGGGAGCGGGGGCACGGGTCCCGGCCGCGGTCACCGGCCACGCCCGTGCTGGGCGCCGCCCGGGCCGGGATCCGCCGCCTGGCACGGCCGCTGCAGGAGGCCGCGGGGCTGCGCGGCGGCTCCGACCGTCTCACCCACCCCGCCCGGTTCCCGCTGCGGCGGATCGATGCGATGTGGCTGCGCGGCCCACTCACGGCGACCGCGCTCGAGACGGGCCCCGCGGGCAGCTCGGACCATCTGCCCGTGGCGGCGGCGCTCGCGCGCGTGATCTAGCGTGGCCCCATGAACATCTCCGTCGAGGACCTCCTGCCCGACTCCCTGCTGGATGCCTTCCGCGAACGTGCCGTGGTCCACGACCGCGAGAACACCTTCCCCGAGGACGACCTCGCCGACCTCCGGGAGCGCGGCTACCTCCGCCTGCTGGTCCCGACGGAGCTGGGCGGGCTCGGCGGGAGCCTGCTCGAGGCGACCCGGATCCAGCGCCGCCTCGCCCAGGCGGCCCCCGCCACAGCGCTGTCGATGAACATGCACCTGGTCGTCACCGGGGCCGCGCTGCACGCCCACC
>CAZHSL010000724.1:0-1410 GCA_964535185.1 uncultured Corynebacterium sp. | reverse complement strand
CGCGAGGAGCTGGTGGGCCGCGGCACCTGCGACATGAAGGGCGGGGTCGCGGTGCTCCTCAAGCTCGCCGTCGAGGCCGCCGCGGCCCCGATGGACCTCACCTGGATCTTCTACGACCACGAGGAGGTCGCCGCGGCGGACAACGCCCTCACCCGGATCGCGGCCGAGCGCCCGGAGCTGCTCGAGGCGGACTTCGCGATCCTCGGCGAGCCCACCTCCGCCGGGGTCGAGGGCGGGTGCAAGGGCACCATGAAGCTCGAGGTCACGGCCCGCGGGGTCGCCGCGCACTCGGCCCGCGACTGGGTGGGGGACAACGCCGTGCATCGCCTCGCGCCCGTGCTGGAGCGCCTCGCCGCGTACGAGGCCCGCCGTGCGGTGATCGACGGCCTCGAGTACCGCGAATGCCTCAACGTCGTCTCGATCGCCGGCGGGATCGCCGGCAACGTGATTCCCGACAGGGCGACGGCCCTGGTGAACTACCGCTTCGCGCCCGACACCACCGTCGCCGAAGCCGAGGCGCACGTGCGGGAGGTCCTCGCGGGCCTCGAGCTGGAGATCGAGGTGGTCGATGCCTCCGGCGGCGCGCTGCCCGGCCTGGACAGCGCCGCCGCCCGAGGCTTCCTCGCCGCGCTGGGGGAGGACGTCACCGTGGCCGCGAAGCAGGGATGGACCGACGTGGCCCGCTTCTCGGCGCTGGGCATCCCGGCGGTGAACTTCGGTCCCGGCGACCCGCTGCTCGCCCACACCGATGACGAGCACGTGCCGGTGCAGGATCTCGCGCGTGCCCTCGACGGGCTGCGCCGGTTCCTGGCCCCGTGAGCGCTACGCTCGGTCCATGACGCCTGACGAACGAGACCGCCACCGCAAGGGCCCGGTCACGCTGCGCGGCGCGCAGCGCCCCGACCGCACCACCGACCAGCGCCTGCTGGAGGAGGACGGCCCGACGGACTGGGTCCACACCGACCCGTGGCGGGTGATGCGCATCCAGTCCGAGTTCGTCGAGGGGTTCGGTGCGCTCGCCGAGCTGGGACCGGCCATCTCGATCTTCGGCTCCGCCCGGCTGCGCGAGGACAGCGCGTCCTACGGCTGCGCGATGGAGATCGCCAAGGGCGTGGTCGAGATGGGGTACGCCGTGATCACCGGGGGCGGCCCCGGGATCATGGAGGCCGGCAACCGCGGCGCCCGGGAGGCCGGAGGCGTCTCCGTCGGCCTCGGCATCGAGCTGCCGCACGAGCACGGGCTCAACGACTACGTGGACCTGGGGGTCGACTTCCGGTACTTCTTCGTCCGCAAGACGATGTTCGTGAAGTACTCGAGCGGCTTCGTGGTGATGCCGGGAGGGTTCGGCACCTTCGACGAGCTGTTCGAGGCGCTGTGCCTGATGCAGACCCACAAGATCGACATGTTCCC
>CAZHSL010000723.1:0-1414 GCA_964535185.1 uncultured Corynebacterium sp. | reverse complement strand
CGGGACGATGCGTCTGTATCTGATCCATGGGAACTCGTCGCTGGGCAGTGTGCCGATTCCGGGGACGTATGTGCCCGGGGAGCAGCTGACGATGAAGCTCTCGGTGCAGGGGACGTCGCCGACGACGCTCGCGGTGAAGGCGTGGCGCACGGCGGATGAGGAGCCGGCGGACTGGATGGTGGAGGCGACGGATTCGACGCCTGGTCTGCAGACGTCGGGGTCCTCGAAGATCCGCATCGCGATGTCCGCGGCGGCAGACGTGACGACCGAGTTCCGCTTCTACCACTTCCTCATCACCGGTCTCAGTGACGAGATCGCGGAGTGAGACACGGCATGCAGGAGTCGGCATTCGCTCTGTGAGAGGGCATCGCTACCGGCGGCAGGCAACGTCAGCGATGTCCCACCCGGTGATGCGACGCCGCGCAGTCCGACCGTCTAGGACGATGCCTGGAACCTTCCAGATGGTCATCGCCGCCGCGGCGGCCGCGGCGGCACCGATGACGACCCTGATCGCCTCCGGCGTCTCCGTCAGCCTCATCGCTTGCATCGTCTTGCTCCCGGTCTGGGTGGGCGTCCTTCACGAGTACCGCTTCGGTCGAACGATCATCGTCATGGGGGCTCTCGCTGCCCTTTGGGGAGGCGCGCTGTCCTTCTTCGAGCAGTACAGGGACGTCTCCAGCACGCTCATGAGGGGCCAGACCCTCACCTTCCTGACGTTCGTCGGCTCCATCGGCCTGCTTCTGTGGTGTCGGAGCCAGATCGGGCTGGCGAAGACGGCGGCGTGGTTCGGGATCGGGGCTCTGGCGAACATCGCGATCAAGGGTGTGGACGAGGAGAACGCGTGGAAGTTCACCTTCGCGCTCCCGGTGGCAGTCACCGTTCTGGCGCTTGTGAGCGAGAGCCGACGGCGCTGGCTCGAGATCGTGGCACTCGTGGCGCTGGGAACGACCTCACTCCTGTCGGACTCCCGCTCCATGACGGCATTCTTTGTCTTCACCATTCCCGTCGTCGCTTGGCAGATGTTCGGCAGGGGGCAGCGTGGCAACGGCAGGCCGTGGCAGGTGCTCATGTGGTTGTCGGCATCGGGGCTCGGTGGATACAACCTCTTCCAGTCGCTGCTCCTTGAGGGTCTCCTCGGCGAAGACGCTCAGCAGCGGACTGCGGCACAGATCAAGACCGCCGGCTCGCTGATTCTCGGAGGGCGCCCAGAGGCGGGAGCCGCAGCAGCATTGGTCGGCAACAGACCCATGGGATACGGCTCCGGCACGTTGCCGAGCTCGAATGACATCTGGGTCGCGAAGACCGGAATGAGCGAACTCGGCTACGACCCGAACAACGGGTACGTCGAGAATTACATGTTCGGCCAGCAGATAGAGGTCCACTCCGTGCTCGGAGACCTGTGGATCAGATTCGG
>CAZHSL010000722.1:0-1414 GCA_964535185.1 uncultured Corynebacterium sp. | reverse complement strand
AGGCCTCCAGCAGGTGGTCCTCGCGGAAGCGGTTGTGGCAGCTCTTGCACTCCACGAGCGGGTCGGTGAACGTCTCGACGTGGCCGGAGGCCTCCCACACGCGCTTGGGCAGGATGATCGAGGAGTCCAGGCCCACCATGTCCCCGCGGGAGGTCACGAAGGTGCGCCACCACTGCTTCTTGATGTTCTCCTTGAGCTCCACACCGAGCGGGCCGTAGTCCCATGCGGAGCGGGTTCCGCCGTAGATCTCACCGGCCGGGAACACGAAGCCGCGCTTCTTGGCGAGTGCGATGACGTTGTCCAGCGTGCTGGCGGGGGCCTTGGCCACGGGGAGACTCCTGGTGACGGTGAGTGAGGGAACCGCCCCAGCATAGTCATCGCCGACGCTGTGACGGTCCCCACGTGGGGCGTCCCGGGGCGCCCGTCGACTTGCGCAGCCCGGACCCGCTCGTGAGAATGATTGTCATGACGCTTCCGCCCCGCCTCACCCGTCGCACCCTCCTGTCCGCCACCGGCCTCGGTGTCGGCGCGGCCCTGTTGGCCGCATGCGGGGGCGGCGACGGCGCGGCCGACGGGACGCTGTCCGTCGTGACCTCGGCCTATCCGCTCGCGTACCTGGTCACGAAGATCGGTGGGGAGCGGATCTCGCTCATCGATCTCACCTCGCCCGGCGTGGATGCGCACGGCCTCGAGCTCTCCGTCAAACAGGTGATGTCCGTCGAGCAGGCCGATCTGGTGCTCCAGATCCCGGGTTTCCAGAACGCCCTCGACGATGCCATCGCCTCCCACGGCGGCGACAACGTGCTCGACATCTCCTCCGCGGTGACCCTGCTGCCCGCGGACGCCGCGTCCGCGCACGAGGAGCACGCGGGCGAGGGCGAGCAGGAGCACGAGGAGCACGGCGGCGAGGAGGCGCACGGGGGGCACGACCACGGCCCCGACGACCCGCACCTGTGGCACGACCCGATGCTGATGGCCGACCTGGCGGACGCCGTCGGTCAGCGGCTCGGCGAGCTCTCCCCGGACGATGCGGAGGCCTTCACCGAGGCGGCCGCATCGCTGCGCGCGGAGCTCGAGGAGCTCGACGCCGAGCTCGCGGAGTCCTTCGGGGAGGTCGAGGGCGACAAGCCCTTCATCACCAGTCACGCGGCCTACACCTACCTGGCCGAGCGCTACGACCTGCACCAGATCGGGATCGCGGGCGTGGACCCGGAGACCGAACCCTCGCCGCAGCGTCTGCTCGCGCTCGAATCCGTCGTGGAGGAGACCGGCGTCGGCACGATCTTCTTCGAGACCTCCGCCTCGCCGAAGGTCGCCCGGACCCTCGCGCAGAACCTCGGCATCGACAGCGAGGAGCTCGACAACCTCGAGACCCAGCAGTCGCCGGAGTCCGATTATCCTCAGGTGATGCGAG
>CAZHSL010000721.1:0-1421 GCA_964535185.1 uncultured Corynebacterium sp. | reverse complement strand
CGGCTCGGGGATGTCCATCTCCGGGTCGATCAGCCAGGTCGCGACCGTCTCGTTCTCGCGCCCCGGGCCCACCGAGTGCACCAGGGCGACGGTGACGATGCGGTCGGCGGCGACGTTCGTGCCGGTGGTCTCGGTGTCGAAACCGAGCACGGGCGCATCGATCCAGGACGGGGTGCTCACGCTCATGGCCCCAGCCTAGACGCGGGAGACGACGCACCGCGCCGAGGGCCCCGGCGCGGTGGACGCGGAGCCGTCGGGGAGGAATGATCGCCCCCACGCCCGTCCCGCCCCGTCGCCCGGCGGCACCACCTCGAGGAGAGCCCATGCCCGCACCGTCCCTGTACCTCCTTCTGCCCGGCACGGCCGCCGACGCCCTCGAGTTCTACCGGGGAGTGTTCGGCGGGACCGTCGAGCAGCACACCTTCGCCGAGTTCGGACGCACCGACGGTCCCTCCGCCGCGGTCGCGCACGGACGGCTGACGGGAGCGGTGGACCTGTGCGTCTCCGACGCGGGCGAGCAGGACGAGCCGTTCTCGGCGCGTGGGCTGATGGTCGCCCTGCTGGGCCGGGCGGAGCCGACCACCCTGCGCACCTGGTTCGTCGGGCTCGCCGAGGACGGCGACGTGGTCTCCGATCTCCAGCGCCGTCCCTGGGGCGCCTCCGACGGGCAGGTCCGCGACCGGTACGGCGTGCTGTGGCTGATCGGGTACGAGCACGGCACCGACCCGACCGGTCAGGCTCTCTCCTCACAGGGCTGAGCAGAGCGCTGCGGGCGCGCGTCAGAGCAGCGCGACCGCCACACCCATCGCCGTGAGCAGGGCTGCGAGGGTGAGGACGGGGGCGAGGGCGGCGAGCACGATCGCGGCGATCGCCCGCGCTCGCCCGGCCCCGGACCTCAGACCGTGCACGGCCAGCACGATCCCCGCCAGCCCGGAGGCGCTCCACACCAGCAGCGACCCGAACGCTCCGAAGACGGCGCCCTGGTACCAGGCGGGCGTGTCGGAGAAGTGGTAGCCGGAGACCGCCTCCATGGGCACGATCGTCCACCCCACCGCGCCCATCGCGGCGATGCCGCCGACCAGTGCGAGCAGCGCGAGGCCGAGCGCCCACGAGGAGGCTCGGGACGGCCGCCGGGGCGTGAGAGGCGCGGAGGTCCGGGCAGGGGGAGGAAGGGTCTGCGAGGTCATGGCCTCGAGCCTAGGAGCCGCCGACGGTTCCGGACACGGTGCCCGCCGCCCTGCGCCCCGGGGGACAGCCCCCGGCCCTGCTCAGTGCGAGCTGTAGTTCGGGGCCTCCATGATCGCGGCCATGTCGTGCGGGTGGGACTCCTTGAGGCCGGCCGCGGTGATGCGCACGAACCGGCCCTTCTCCTTGAGCTCGGGGACGGTGTCCGCCCCGACGTAGAACATCGACTGGTGCAG
>CAZHSL010000720.1:0-1425 GCA_964535185.1 uncultured Corynebacterium sp. | reverse complement strand
TTCATCATCATCGGCTTCGGCATCGAGAAGAAGATGCGCAAGATCGTCGAGATGTCCTGCGGAGTGCTGCTGGGCGTGATGCTGGGCGAGCTGGCGCGGGGCCTGCTCGGCTCGGGGACCTGGCAGATCCTGGTGGTGGTGTTCTGCGCCGGGATGCTGGCGCGGCTGATCGACTCGAGCAACCTCTTCGGCTTCCAGGTCGCGATCCAGTCGCTGCTGGTGATGATCATGCCGATCACGCCGTCGATGACACCCGGCGGGCGGGCGCTGGACGCCGTCACCGGGGCCGTCGTCGCGATCATCATCCACCTGCTGCTGTCCGGGGATCCGCGCCGTCTGCAGCGCCGTGCCGCCTCCTCCTTCTACCGGGAGCTCGAGGGCACGCTGGTCAACCTCGCGCTCTCGGCGCGCAGCGGTGATCGCGGCGTCGCGCAGGCCGCGCTGCGGTCGATCCGGGACGTCTCCCAGAAGTTCACCGACGAGTGGAAGCTCGCCAACGACGTCGCCGACGAGATCGCCACCTTCTCTCCGTCCGGGCTGCGCCATGCCGACGACGTCAGCCGCATCCAGCACCTCCTGGTGGGCTCCGACCGCGCCATGCGCAACGTGCGCGTGATCGCGCGGCGCCAGGCGGAGTTCCTCGTGGCGGTGCGCGGGGACGCGCACTCCACGCTCGCCGATGCGCTGCTGGCGGCCCGCGATGCGGTCCAGGAGCTCAGCGCCGCCGTCTCCCACGAGGACGTGGACTTCACCATGGCCCGGCGGAAGCTGCGCCTGTTCAGCTCCTACCTCACCCCGGAGATGCTGCTGCGCAACGACGAGGGGAAGCGGCCGGGCCGGGCCGGGCACTTCGAAGGGGTGACGCTGACGATCCAGCTGCGCTCCCTCGCGATCGACCTGCTTCAGGCCACGGGGCTGACCGCGGCGGAGGCGAAGCAGTTCCTGCCCAGCCTGGTGGTCGCCGCGGACGGCGACGCGATCGGGCCCCGCCCGATGACGGTCGAGATGCGGGCCCTGGAGCCGCAGGCCACCACCGAGGCGCTCGAGCTGCTGATCACCGACCGCTCGGACCCGGACCGCCGCCGCTGACCGGGCGGGCCGCGGAGACACCCTCGCGCCCGGGATGCGGGATCCGCCCAGCCGCGGCCCGTATCCTGACCGGATGATCGCCCTCATCCAGATGTGGATCTTCCTCGTGCTCGCCGTGGCCCTGCTGGCCGTGGAGATCTGGGCGCTGGTGAACGCCCTGCGCTTCCGCGCCGAGGCGTACACGGCGGCCGGCAAGCGGAGCAAGACCTTCTGGGGCATCCTGACGGGTGTCGCAGTGCTGCTGGGCTTCCTCTCCCTGCCCTATCCGGTGGGCCGGGGCAGCTCGATGCTGTTCATGATCGCCGGCGTGGTGATCGCCGGCATCTTCCTGGCCGA
>CAZHSL010000719.1:0-1427 GCA_964535185.1 uncultured Corynebacterium sp. | reverse complement strand
TCTCCGCCTCGGAGAACACGCGGATCACCGGCTCGGTGCCGGAGAAGCGGATGGTGAGCCAGGAGTCGTCGGCGAAGTAGATCTTGCAGCCGTCCTCCCAGGAGATGCGCTCGATCTCGCGGTCGAACTCCGGCAGCTCGTGGTCGGTGAAGATGCGCTGCTGCAGCTCCTGGCGGCGCTCGGGGGTGTACCCGTAGGCGGCCTCCTCCATCTCCAGCCGACCGTGCCGCTCCACCAGCTCCGCGTACAGCTGCGAGAGCTTCTTCCCGGAACGGGCCACCATCTCGACCAGGAGACCGGCCGCCTGGATGCCGTCCTTGCCGGGGATGTGGCCGCGCACGGTGAGGCCGCCCGAGGACTCGCCGCCGATCACGGCGTCCGTCTCGGCCATCTTCGCGCTGATCCACTTGAAGCCGACGGGCACCTCGTGGCACACCTGCCCGTGGGCGGCCGCCACCCTGTCCAGCAGATGGGTGGTGGAGTGGTTGCGCACGACCGGTCCCGTCCAGCCCTTGCCGGTGAGCAGGTACTCGTACAGCAGCACCAGCACCTGGTTGGGGCTGAGGTAGTTGCCCTGGTCGTCGATGATGCCGAGGCGGTCCGCGTCGCCGTCGGTGGCGATGCCGAGATCCGCGCCCTGCTCGAGCACGGCCTGGCGCAGCGGGTTCAGGCTGCCCTCGGCCGGGGACGGCATACGGCCGCCGAACAGCGGATCGTGCCGGGCGTTGATCACCTCCACCTGGCAGCGGGCGCTGACCAGGATGGTCTGCAGGCTCGTCTGGGCCACGCCGAACATCGGATCCAGCACGATGTTCAGGTGCGCGTGCCGGATCGACTCGAGGTCCAGCTGGTCGATGATCGCGTCGAGGTACCAGTTGATCGACAGCTGCTCGGTGACCAGCTCGCTGTCACGCACCTCGTGCGGGGCCAGGGAGCGCACGTCCTCGGCGCTCAGGGTCGCCACGTGGGCGGTGAGCTCGTCGGTCACCTGCACGTCGGCATCGCGACCACCCTCGGTGAAGATCTTCAGCCCGTTGTACAGGGCCGGGTTGTGGGAGGCGGTGACCGCGATCCCGTAGGCGGCGCCGGTCTGCTGCACCGTCCACATGCACATCGGGGTCGGCACGGGGCGGGTGACCACCCGCACCGGGATGCCGTTGCCGGCGAGCACCTCGATCGCCCACCAGGCGGCGACGTCGGAGAGGAAGCGCCGGTCGTAGCTGATCACCAGCCCGCGCTCCACCACCCCCTCGGCGTGCATGCGATCCGCGAGCCCCTGCGCGAGCAGGCGCACGTTCTCCCGGGTGAACTCGTCCCCGATGATGGCTCTCCAGCCACCTGTGCCGAACTCGATCATGCGCGCTCCTTCGCTCACGGGGAGGATGCGCTCACTGCGCCGGCCACGGTCGTCGTGGTCGTGGCGACCG
>CAZHSL010000718.1:0-1434 GCA_964535185.1 uncultured Corynebacterium sp. | reverse complement strand
GACCACACGCTCGGGGGCGACGAAGGAGCTCACATGGGATTCATCCAGGCATTCAAGGGCGCTGTCGGCGGGATGCTCGCCGATCAGTGGAAGGACTTCCTCACCATCCCGAACGGCCTCCCGCAGACGGCTGCCCTGTTCCCCGCGGTGCCGCAGGGCACGAACGCGGGGCGCGGCTCGAACACCCGCGGCAGCGAGAACGTCATCTCCAACGGCTCCAAGATCCTGGTGCCCCAGGGCTACGGCCTGATCACCGTGGTCGACGGCCGGGCGACGGGCCTGATCACCGAGGCCGGCGGCTACGAGTTCAGCGACTCCTCCCCGGACGCCCGCTCCGTCTTCGCCGGTGACGAGGTCCTGGCCTCGACCGTCGGCACCTCCTGGGAGCGCTTCAAGTTCGGCGGCCGGCCCTCCTCGCAGCAGCTCGCCTTCTACGTGAGCCTCAAGGAGATCCCGAACAACCGCTTCGGCACCCAGTCGGAGATCTACTGGGATGACGCCTACCTCAACTCGCAGGTCGGGGCCGTGTGCCGCGGCTCCTACACGCTGCGGATCATCGATCCGCTGCTGTTCGTGCACAACTTCGTGCCCGCCACCTTCATCTCCGCGAACGCGCCGGTGTTCGACTTCGGCGACATGGACAACAAGGCGGGCGGTCAGCTGTTCCAGGAGGTCGTCGGCTCCCTCGCGCAGGCCTTCTCCCGCTACACGAACGATCCCGACAAGGGCAACCGCATCTCCCGCATCCAGGGGGACTCGGTGGGCTTCGCCCAGTCGCTCTCGGCCGCGGTGGAGGAGAACTACCGCTGGTCCAGCGATCGCGGCCTCGCGATCGTGAAGACCGCGATCGTCTCGATCGAGTACGACCAGCACACCCGCGAGCTGCTCAAGGACGTGCAGAAGGCCGACGCGCTCTCCGGCGCCCGCTCGCAGTCCTTCATGAACCAGGCCGCCGCGCGCGGCGTGCAGGCCGCCGGCGAGAACGGCGGCGGCGCGGGCCTGGCGATGTTCGGGGCGGGCATGGGAGCCGCCGGCGGCATGGTCGGCCAGGCCCAGCCCTGGTCCCCGCCCGGCCAGCAGGCCCCGCAGCAGCAGGCCCCCCAGCAGCAGGCCCCCCAGCAGGCGGCACCGCAGCAGTCGGCGCCCGCCGAGGCCGCTCCGGCCGATCCGGTCGCGAAGCTCGCCCAGTACAAGGAGATGCTCGACCAGGGCCTGATCACCGAAGCGGACTACGAGGCGGCGAAGAAGGCCGCGCTCGGGCTGTGACCGGGCCCCGAGCAGCGTGATGAGCGTTCCCCCGCAGGGCCCGGAGCAGGCCCGCCCGGACCAGCCCGCCCCCGGCGGGCAGCAGCCGCCCCAGCAGCAGCCGCCGCAGCGGCCCGACGAGGGGCACGAGACCGCCCGTCGGCGCTCCGCGAACCGCATCATCGACAC
>CAZHSL010000717.1:0-1438 GCA_964535185.1 uncultured Corynebacterium sp. | reverse complement strand
GACAAGTTCCAGACCGGCTTCGACCAGCCGCTGCTGTGCGCGATGTACGTGGACAAGAAGCTCCCGGACGTGCACGCGGTGCAGACGCTGTCGCGCTTGAACCGCACCTACCGTGCGCCGTCGGGGGAGATGAAGGACCGCACGTTCGTGCTCGACTTCGTCAACGACCCCGATGACATCCGCGAAGCGTTCCTGACGTACTACCTCGAAGCGCACGTGGAGAAGGAGACCGACCCAAATCTCGTGCACCAGCTGGCCACGAAGCTTGCACAGGCCCGGATCTACACGCCGAACGACGTCGAACGCTACGCGGAGGCGTGGTGGGCGCCGAAGCAGTCGCACTCGGCACTGGCCGCGGCCGTGACGCCGGCGCGCGACGAGTTCAACGCCCGTTGGGAAGATGCGCAGGCCGATGAGGACAGCGAAGCGCTCGATGAGCTCCGCACGTTCCGGAAGGACTGCGGCTCGTACGTCAGACTGTATGACTTCATGTCGCAGGTCGTCGACTACGGCACGAGCGACCTGGAGAAGCTCGCCGAGTTCCTGCGCCAGCTGGTGCGCCTGCTGCCGACCGATGGCGCCGACCCGGATGTGGACGTGTCTGGCCTGGAGTTGCGCCGCGTCCGGCAGATCAACCAGGGCAGGGTTGACATCGCCTTGTTGGGCGACCAGGAGACTCCGAGCCTGCAGGGGATCACCGGTCTCGGATCGCGCGTGTCGCGCCAGGATCCGCAGCAGGCGCTGCTGTCGGAGGTGGTGTCGAGGATCAACGAGCTGTTCGGCGCCGAATTCGCCGACCCGCAGATCGAAGGCTTCGTCCGAGCTGCGGCCGGTATGGCCGAGGAAGACCCGCGAATCGCCGAACAGATCGACCACAACGCTCTCGACCAGTTCATGTCCTCGCCCGACCTGCGGGAGACCCTCACCGACGCCGCGGTGCTCAACGAGGGGGCGTTCGGCAAGCTCACTGGTGCGCTCACCGGTGAGAGCGATCGCGCTGATGAGTTCATCCGACTGATCGGGCAGTACCTGTATCAGTCGCGCAGGTTGCGAATGGATGACGAGGGTAGCCCGGACGGTCAGGAAGGGGTCTCTTCAGAGTTGAGTGTGGGCGCGCCGGTGGCGTGGGGGTAGCTGGGAGTAGACGTCGAGGTCCTCGATGCGCCCTGGGCGGTCCGGCCACGGCGGCTGCGGTGGCGCAAGCGCCGCTGGATCTGCCACGAGGGCCTCGGCGAAGTGGTCTCGTTCGTCGAGCGGGTCGGCACGATCGATGTCGCCGTCCATGGCGTGCGCAAGGCGAAGGTCACCGAGGGATCGCGGGTGCTCATCACCGGCGCCGGCCCGATCGGAGTGCTCAATGCCCAGGTCGCCCGCGCCCATGGTGCCTCGGAGATCGTGATCAGCGACCCGGTGGAGAACCGCCGCCGCTTCGCCGAGG
>CAZHSL010000716.1:0-1439 GCA_964535185.1 uncultured Corynebacterium sp. | reverse complement strand
CGCCGAGGTCTGTGCCTCCCACGTCCCGGGTGATGCGCAGCGCCTCGACGATCCGGTCCCCCACCGGATCCGCCAGACGGATCTTCAGACGGTCCAGGCTCGCTGCGAAGTCGCCGCTGGCCTGGTAGTCCAGCGCATACTCCGCGAAGGCGGGACGGAGCTCCTCCGGGCCCTTCCGACTGAGCTGGACCAGCGCCTCCGGCAGCGACAGTCCTGCCCGGATGGCGGAGTTGATGTGATCGACCGCTTCCGGCCACACCTCCCGCATGGCGGTGGTGCGGCGTCTGGCCGCCGAGCGCAGCACCAGGACGGGCATCGACGAGGAGACCAGCCCGATCGCCAGCGAGGGGATCACTGCGTCGGAGAGTGCCCACAGCGCGGCGGCGACCACCAGGCCCAGACCAGCGCTGAGCGCCGGCACGGCTGCCGGCGGGACTGTCTCCAGACCCACCTTCACCAGGTCGTCACGGAGCCGATCCATCGTCCTGCCGAGCGCCCCACGTCGCTCGCGCTCGTCGTCCTGCTCCCACAGGGACCACCAGATCGACAGCAGCCCGAGGCCGGCGATCAGACCGAGGAACGCTCCGTCGCTCATGCCGCGGCCCGTCCCAGCAGCGCGCTGAGGTCATGGCCCGCCCGCGCGAAACGGTCGGCATGCGGAGGGTGGCCGTCACCGCGCACGAGCCGATCCCCCTGCAGCGAGAAGACGTCGGAGATCTCGATGACCTCGTCCTCCACCCGGCCGCTCAGCCCCACGATCTCCCGCACCCGCCGCCGGCCGTCGGAGAACATGTCGAGGTGCACGACCAGATCGATCGAGCTGGCCACCGTCGGCACGACGAAGCGGCTGGAGACGTTCTCCCCGGCCAGCAGCGGCAACGTGCACAGCTTCGTCACCGCGTCCCGTGCGGAATTGGCATGGATGGAGGCGAGGCCCGGCAATCCGCTGTTCAGGGCGATCAGCATGTCGAGGCTCTCCGCCTCGCGCACCTCGCCGACGATGATCCGACTCGGCCTCATCCGCAGGGCCTCCTTGACCAGGCGCCGCATGGAGATCTCACCGGCCCCCTCGAGGTTCGCCTGCCGGGTCTGCATCGCCACCACGTCACGCAGGGTGAGGTTGAGCTCGAAGACCTCCTCGATGGTGACGACGCGCTCGCGCGCGCCGATCGACCGCGCAAGGCAGCGCAGCAGGGTGGTCTTCCCCGCGCCCGTGGCCCCCGAGGCCACGATGTTCAAGCCGCTGTCGATCGCGGCGTCGAGGAAGTCCGCCGCCTGCTGGGTGAGGGAGCCGAGGGCGACCAGGCCCTGGAGGTCGTACGCCTTGGCGACGAACTTCCGGATGTTGATGGCCCAGTGCTTCCGGGTGACGCTGGGGATCACGACGTGCAGGCGCGAGCCGTCCGGCAGCAGGGCGTCCACGAACGGGGTGCTCATGT
>CAZHSL010000715.1:0-1439 GCA_964535185.1 uncultured Corynebacterium sp. | reverse complement strand
GCCGTGCTGCACGGCTGCACCGTCGAGGACGACTGCCTGATCGGCATGGGCGCCGTGGTGCTCAACGGCGCCGTGGTCGGTGCGGGCAGCCTGGTCGCCGCGGGCGCCGTGGTCACCGAGGGGATGCAGATCCCGCCCGGCTCGCTGGTCGCGGGCGTGCCGGCGAAGGTCCGCAAGGAGCTGGACGAGGACGGCATCGAGGCGCTGCGGGAGAACGCCCGCATCTACGTCGACCTCGCCGCGGAGCACCGCGCGGCGACCGCCGGCTGAGGCAGCAGCCCCGGGCCGGCCCCTCCGGTCGAAGCGGGCGGAGCGAGGCCCGACGCGTATCCTTCCGGCATGGATCTCACCTCTGCCCTTGTCGCGGCGCTGCCGAAGGTAGCGCTGCACGACCACCTCGACGGAGGACTGCGCTCCGCCACGGTGCTCGAGCTGAGCCGGGAGCTGGGCCTGCCGGTCCCGGGAGTGGACGCTCCGGCGCCTGCGGGAGCTGAGCCGGAGGGCGAGGCCGCACCGGGCCCCGCACCGGAGCCCGCCCCGGACGAGGCCGCCGCCGTCGCGGACTGGTTCCACGCCGCTGCCGATTCCGGCTCTCTGCCCGAGTACCTCTCCACCTTCGAGCACACGGTCGCTCTCATGCAGACCGCGCCGCAGCTGCGCCGCATCGCCCGCGAGTTCGTGGAGGACATGGTCGCCGACGGGGTGGTCTATGCCGAGACCCGCTGGGCCCCGCACCAGCACACCGCGGGCGGGCTCACGCTGGACGAGGCCGTGCAGGCCGTCCAGGACGGTCTCGACGAGGGCGTCGCGGCCGCGGCGGAGGCCGGCCGACGGATCGTGGTTGGTCAGCTGCTGTGCTACCTCCGCCACCTCGACCCCACCGACGACCTGGTGGACATCGCCATCGCCCGCCGGGGCACCGGGGTGCTGGGCCTGGACCTCGCCGGCCCCGAAGCGAGCTTCCCCGCCTCCTGGTTCCGCGCCCAGTTCGAGCGCGCCCGCGGGCACGGGGTGCGGGTGACGATCCATGCCGGCGAGGCCGACGGGCCCTCCTCGATCGCCGATGCCCTGGACTGCGGCGCCGAGCGGATCGGGCACGGCGTGCGGCTGCTGGAGGACATCGACGACGCGGCGTCCGCCGATCCCAGCGGTGCCGCGCCGGGCCCGGACGCCCCCACCGCCGGTGCGACGCCGGACCCGAACGCCCCCACCCGCCCGACATCTGATCCGGTCGCCCCCTCCGCACACTTCGGCCCGACTGCGGAGCGCGTGCACC
The DNA here is from genome assembly GCA_964535185.1 of uncultured Corynebacterium sp. GTDB lineage: Bacteria > Actinomycetota > Actinomycetes > Actinomycetales > Dermabacteraceae > Brachybacterium. The sequence continues at coordinate 163 of CAZHSL010000715.1, read as the reverse complement.
GCGAGCAGGTCTGCCTGGAGGTGTGCCCCAGCTCGAACCTGCAGACCGGTGCCGCCGCCGACCTCGCCTCCCATCCCGTCGGCCCGCTGCACCGCCTCGGCTTCCCGGTCGCCCTCAGCAGCGACAACCGCCTGATGAGCCGCACCCGCACCTCCCGGGAGAT
>CAZHSL010000714.1:0-1440 GCA_964535185.1 uncultured Corynebacterium sp. | reverse complement strand
CCTCGACGAGCTGGTCTTCGACCTCTCCCCGGACCCGTCCCTGCAGCGCAACGCCTCCGCCGCCCTGCTGCGCAGCCTGCGGCGCGCCGGCTCCCACGGCCTGGGGCCCGACGACGTCGCCCCCGAGGAGCTCGGCACCAGCCGCGACATCCTGGTGGGTCACGTGGAGGCGATGCACCGCGTCCAGCACCCGTGGGACGCCTCCGCGCACGACGCGATCTCCGCGCTCGCGGCGCTGACGCGGTTGAGCCCGGCCCCGCGCACCCAGGTGCGGCTGCGGGCCGACGTCGCCGCCCAGATGATCGGCTCCGACCGCGACCGCTTCGCCGAGGCCCTGCGTGAGGCGGCCGAGGTCGGGGTGCTCAGCAGCGGCCCCGAGATGACGGCCTGGTACGGCGCACCGATCAGCAGCGACACCCAGGCCGCACGTGCCGAGGAGCTCGTCGAGGAGCTGCGGGACGAGGTGCTGCCGCAGCTTCGGAAGGCCTGCGCCCGCAGCGGCGGGGAGCTCGGGCTCACCGAGCCGGTCAGCCTCCACCAGCTGCAGGAGCGCCTCGCCCTGCTCGACCGGGTGCGCGTGCTGCTGGGCACCTTCCAGCCCGCGGTGTTCTCCGCGCCGCTGGCTGACCTCGTCGCCGCCACGGCGGACAAGCGCTGGCGCGAGGAGCGCGGCGTGACCATGGGCTTCGGCATGCGCCGTCGCCTGCGCAGGGACGCCGTCGCCCTGCAGCGCCCGGCCGCGCTCTCGCCGGACCCCCACCAGGACCTCGCCGAGGCCCGGAAGGTCGCCGACGAATGGCAGCGCTCCACGCACGGCGAGGAGGACGGGACGGGGACCGGTGAGGCCGCCGCATCGCCCTCGCGCCCCTCGCTGCCGAAGGACCTCGACGCCCTCCACCGCGTCGCCGCCCGCTCCGAGAAGGTGCTCGACGAGCTCGCCGTGCTGCTGGACGGCACCGCCTCGGGGGCCGATCTGGCCCGCACCGAGCTCGGCGAGCTCGAGCGCCGGGTCGAGGCCCTGCACGCCGATCGCGCCGACCTCGAGACCCTCCCGCGCCGCACCGAGCTGCTGCGCCGCCTCAGCTTCGACGGGCTCGGCGACCTCGTCGAGGACCTCCGCTCCCGCCGCGTGGACCGCGACCTGGTCGCAGCCGAGCTCGAGCTCGCCTGGTGGGGCAGCGTCCTGGAGCTGATCGCCGGCGCCGAGCCGACGATCTCCCAGTACGACGGGACCTCGCTGTCCCAGGTGGCCGAGCGCTTCCGCCGGCTGGACGCGGAGCACATCGCCCGCGCCTCCGCCCGGGTGCACGCCGCCGCCGACGAGGCGCGTGTCGAGACGATGAAGACCTACCCGGACACCTCCCGCTCCGCGATCGCGGAGCTGGCCCGCTCCTCGACGGTCTCCATCCGCGACCTCGCCGCGAAGTACGAGGACATCCT
>CAZHSL010000713.1:0-1444 GCA_964535185.1 uncultured Corynebacterium sp. | reverse complement strand
CCCACAAGGAAGAGGAACATGGCCAACTACACGGCAGCAGACATCAAGGAGATCCGCGAGGCCACCGGCGCGGGCATGCTCGACGTCAAGAAGGCGCTCGACGAGGCGGACGGTGACAAGACCAAGGCCGTGGAGCTGATCCGCGTCAAGGGCCTCAAGGGCATCGCCAAGCGCGAGGGCCGCACCGCCTCCGAGGGCCTCATCGCCGTCGACATCCGTGACAGCGAGGGCGGCCAGACCGGCACCATGGTCGAGCTCAACTCCGAGACCGACTTCGTGGCCAAGAACGACAAGTTCGTCGCCCTCGGCGACGAGGCCGTGGCCGCGGCCGTCGAGTCCGGCGCGGTCGAGCCCGAGGATCTCGCCGACACCCCGTTCGGCGAGGCGCTCACCAACGCCGGCGCCACCATGGGCGAGAAGATCCTGGTCCGTCGGATCGGCCGCGTCTCCGGCGAGGTCGTCAGCGAGTATCAGCACCGCACCAACAAGGACCTGCCGCCGCAGGTCGGCGTGCTGGTCGCCACCGACCAGGCCGGCGCCGAGGTCGCCCGTGACATCGCGATGCACATCGCGGCGTTCACCCCGTCCTACCTCTCGCGCGACGAGGTCCCCGAGGAGGTCGTCGCCGAGGAGCGCCGCATCGCCGAGGACACCGCGAAGAACGAGGGCAAGCCCGAGAAGGCGATCCCGAAGATCGTCGAGGGTCGTCTGAACGGCTACTTCAAGGAGAACTGCCTCCTGGACCAGGCGTTCGCCAAGGACAACAAGAAGTCCGTCGGCCAGGTCGTCGAGGAGGCCGGCGGCACCGTCACCGGGTTCCTTCGCTTCCGCGTCGGCAACTGACACCACCGGGGGAGGGCCTGCGGTCCTCGCCCGCCCGAGCGGCGCGTGAGCGTCGCCACCGGCCTGCGGCCCCGCACCATCGGTGCGGGGCCGCACCGGTATCATCGCCGAGGACCCAGCGCGGAAGGACCGACATGACCCAGACGTTCACGTCACCGATTCCTGTTCTCCCCCAGCCCGAGGATGGACGTCGTGTCCTTCTGAAGCTCTCGGGCGAGGCCTTCGGAGGAGGCGCCGTCGGGGTCGATCCCGATGTCGTCTCCCGCATCGCGGGGGAGATCGCCGAGGGCGTGTCCCAGGGCGTCGAGTGCGCCATCGTCGTCGGCGGAGGCAACTTCTTCCGCGGCGCCGAGCTCTCCCAGCGCGGCATGGACCGCCGCCGCGCCGACTACATGGGCATGCTCGGCACCGTCATGAACTGCCTCGCCCTGCAGGACTTCCTCGAGCAGCGCGGCATCTCCACCCGCGTGCAGACCGCCATCGAGATGGGACAGGTCGCCGAGCCCTACATCCCGCTGCGCGCCGTGCGGCACCTGGAGAAGGGCCGCGTGGTCATCTTCGGCGCCGGCGCCGGCATGCCGTACTTCTCCACCGACACCGT
>CAZHSL010000712.1:0-1444 GCA_964535185.1 uncultured Corynebacterium sp. | reverse complement strand
CAGTCAGCGCTGCGCGCCGTCCCGATACGGTTCCCGGATCCACTGAGGACCCCCTCCGGCATCGGATCGGACCTCGGCAGCCGCCCCGTCCCGGCGGGTGCGCCCGGACTTCCCGTTCGTGCAGCAGACCACAGACCACCGCGAGGGGCACGTCCGTGCCCACGATCGAGGAGAACCATGAGCAAGCGCACGTTCCAGCCGAACAACCGCCGCCGGGCCAAGAAGCACGGCTTCCGCGCCCGCATGCGCACCCGCGCCGGCCGCGCCATCCTGAACGCCCGTCGCTCCAAGGGCCGCGCCGAGCTCTCCGCCTGAGGCGGTCCCGAGACGATCCGCGCCGTGGTGTCGTGACCTGGTCCCGCCACCGGTTGCACACCGGTGACGAGTTCCGTGCCGTCACCCGCGACGGAGTGCGCAGCGCCCGATCCCACGTGGTCGTGCACCTCACCCTGCTGACGCAGGGAGGGGAGGCACCTCGCGTGGGATTCGTCGTGTCCAAGAGGATCGGCAACGCGGTGGTGCGCAATCGCGTCACGCGTCGCCTGCGGGAGATCATCCGCCCGCACCTGGCCGCTCTGCCGCCCGGCTCGGCGGTCGTGCTGCGGGCGCTGCCGGGCATCGATGAGCAGCCGTTCGCGGCCCTCCGCGCCGATGTCGACTCCGCCCTGGCGACCGCCCAGCGCAAGCTCTCCCGACGCGCCGAGGGCTCGCGATGACCGCCAGGGCGCGGCGCGGGTGGACCTCCGGGCTCCGCACCCTGCCGCGCAGGCTGCTGATGCTGCCGGTGCGCGGCTACCAGGTGGGGATCTCGCCCTACACCCCGCCCGCCTGCCGGTACGACCCGGTGTGCTCCCAGTACGGCATGGACGCCCTGCGGGTGCACGGAGCGGTGAAGGGCTTCCTGCTCACCACCTGGCGGATCCTGCGCTGCAATCCCTTCACCCGCGGGGGCCTGGACCCGGTCCCCGCTCCCGGCATGTGGAGGAATCCACGCCGACTGAGGCGCCCGGCCCCCTAGGGCCTACTCTTGTCCCAGACTCCCGACCAGAGCCGACACCTCGCATGAACGACATGCGCATCCGTGCGGCAGGAAGACCAGGCCGATGAATCCCCTGTACCCGATCGAGTGGGCCGTCGCATGGCTCATGGTGAAGTTCCATGCGCTGCTGTCCACGTTCATGGATCCCAACGCGGGACTGACCTGGGTGCTGTCCATCGTGGGCCTCACCGTCGTGGTCCGCACCCTGATCATCCCGCTGTTCGTGCGCCAGATCCGGGCCTCGCGCGCGATGCAGATGGTCTCGCCCGAGCTGCAGGCCGTGCAGAAGAAGTACAAGGGCAAGACCGACCAGGCCTCGCGCCAGAAGATGGCGGAGGAGACGATGGCGCTCTACAAGGAGGCCGGCGCCAGCCCGTTCTCCTCGTGCCTGCCGATGCTGCTGCA
>CAZHSL010000711.1:0-1445 GCA_964535185.1 uncultured Corynebacterium sp. | reverse complement strand
ACTACATGATGAGCAGCGGCGACACCTCCGTGTGGGAGGACTCCGTGGACCCGAAGTGCCAGGTGTGCGGGAGGTTCCTGGACAACGCCCAGGTGCTCGAGGAGCAGGGCGGCTACCTGGTGGGCGGTGCCTTCGAGGTGCACTCGACGACGTTCTCCGGCAACGGCGAGCCGCCCGCGACCGGGACCGTCGTCGCCCAGTTCACGCAGGAGGAGTCCGTCCTCGTGGACGACCCGAGCCTGCAGGCCACACCGTTGGATTCGGTGACCGGGCAGCTGATCGCCACGGTCGCCTGGAACGGCGAGCGCTGGCGCGTCACCGACATGTCGATCGCCCCGCCGGGGGGCGAGGCGCCCTCCGACGGCGGCGGCGCGAGCGACGCAGGCGGCGCGGCAGGCTGACCCCGGCGCGGGCCGGATCAGCGCGCGGGACGCACGCGGTAGAGGAACAGATCGGTGCGGTACGGGACGCCGACGATGGCGCCGCGCGCGTGGCCGAGGTGCTCGTGCAGGTACCAGTCGAGGTTCGCGAGCACCGTCGCACGGCGCGGTTCGGGCGCGGTGATGACGTAGCTGCGGGTGCGGGCGAGGTCGATGACGTCCTGCGTGGGCATCGGGTCCTCCCACTGGTGCACGCTGCGCCCCGTCAGCTCGAGCCCGGCCCCGACGGTGGGCAGGAAGTCCTCGCGGTGGATGTCGCCGGCGTGCATGATCCGGGAGAGCCGGTGCACCCAGGGGATCGTCACGTCGAGCATGTTCCACAGCAGCGCCACCACCCCGCCCGGCGCGAGCAGCCGCGCGACCTCGGCCGATGCCGCCTGCGCGTCGAACCAGTGCCACGCCTGGGCGACGGTGACCAGCTCGGCGCTGGCGGCGGGGAGCCCGGTCGCCTCCGCGGGCGCCAGTCGGGTGGTGAGGCCGGGGGCGTCCGTCTCGCCGCGGCGCAGCGCGGTCTCGAGCATCGCGGCGCTGGTGTCCACCGCAGTGACCTCGAGGCCCCGCTCGACCAGCGCCCAGGACAGCTTCCCGGTCCCGGCGCCCAGGTCGACGGCCCGCGGCGGCCCGCCCGGGGCGGGCACGTACGCGAGCATCGCCTCGAGCGCGGCGCCCGGATATCCCGGCCGGAGGCGGTCGTAGTCCTCGCCCTGCCCCTCGAAGGCGGCCGCGAGCGCCTGCTTGCGCGCGCGGTCCCGGAAGCGCGGCTCGTCGCGCGCGGAGATCGGCGGGATCGGCGGGTGCTGAGGATCCGGGGAGGGCGGGGCGCTGGTCACGGGGTGATCGTAGGGGGTGTCGGTGCGGGTCGGCGCGCCACAGCCCTCACCGCTGGCTGCGGTGGGCCACCCACGAGCGGTGCAGGCCGGCGTAGATGCCGCCGTCGAGGTCGACCAGCTCGTCGTGCGTGCCGTGCTCGACCAGGTCGCCGTGGTCCAGCACCATGATCCGGTC
>CAZHSL010000710.1:0-1447 GCA_964535185.1 uncultured Corynebacterium sp. | reverse complement strand
GCTAGGGCGTGTCTCCTAAGCTTGTGGGGGTCGAGGGCGTGATGGTGGATGAATGAGTCGCCGACGTGTGTTGTCCGAGGCCCAGTGGGAGGCCATCGAGCCCCTTCTGCCGGCTCAACGCCCCTGGTCAGGTAGGCCGAGGCGGGATCATCGTCAGGTGGTCGAGGGAATCATCTACCGATACCGGTGCGGGATCGCCTGGCGCGACCTCCCCTCCGACTTCGGGCCCTGGCAGACGGTGTGGAAACGCCACCGCGCTTGGTCCGCAGACGGCACCTGGGACCGCATCCTTGACGCGCTCCTGGTCCGTGCCGACGCGAACGGGAAGTTGGACTGGTCGGTTGCCGTCGACTCCACGATCTGCCGCGCTCACCAGCACGGCACTAATCTCGAGCGCACCACAGGGGGCATTGTGGAAACACAAGAATCTTCGCGTCGAGCCGCCTGACCACGCGCTGGGGCGCTCCCGCGGCGGACTCTCGACCAAGATCCATCAGCTCGTCGACGGCCACGGCCTGCCCCTGGTAGTCCTGTGCGGGCCCGGGCAGAACGGTGACTCACCGATGCTGGCTCCTCTGCTCGATGGCCTCTCCGTCGCCCGCCAGGGGCCTGGCCGGCCACGCACAAGACCGGACATGCTGCGCGGTGATAAGGCCTACTCCTCTCGGGCCACCCGCGAGACCCTCCGCCGTCGCGGGATCAAGGCCGTCATCCCCGAGCCCCGCGACCAGCAGCAGCATCGCAGCAACCGCGGGTCCCGCGGAGGCCGACCCGTCGGGCTGGACACCGAGGCGTACCGGGGTCGCAACGTCATCGAACGCGGCTATAGCGACGTGAAGCAATGGCGGGGCTTGGCCACCCGCTACGACAAGCTCGCCCTGACCTACCGCGCCGGAACCGTTCTCCGCGCCATCATTCAATGGCTCAACCACCTGCTTTAGAGGTGTGCTCAGACCAGGGGCTTCTTGTAAAAGACTGCCGCGTCCTCGTAGCCGAGCCTGAGATAGAACGGTCCTGCTCGTCGACTCGCAAGCGCCAAGTAAGAGGCACCGCGCTCGGCCGCCCAATTCTCGGCGTGTTCCATCAGCTCCCGCCCGACGCCAAATCGGCGATGACTCTTGGCGACCATCACTTCCTCGACCCAGGCGACAGGTCCGTTGGCAACGAAGGTCAGACGGCTGTTGGCCAATACGTACCCCACGATCTGGTGCCCCGTCACCTCGGCGACCGCAACGAGCGTGTCGGCGGTTTCGCTGAGCGTTCGCCAGGTCGTCTCGAACTCGCGGCGTTCTGGAGCGAACGAGGGTCCGAAGTCGTGGACCAAGGGCCACACCTGATCTGCGTCTCCCAATCGTGCGGGGCGGATGAGCACTCGCTGGTTCTCTAGCACACGCACAGTCTCCCCGATCGCACAACTGCGCTGGAAGACTTTAGCGACACGCCCTAG
>CAZHSL010000709.1:0-1454 GCA_964535185.1 uncultured Corynebacterium sp. | reverse complement strand
GGCCGTCGAGGCCAGGCACCTCGCCGATCGAGACGGGAGCGCCCCGCGCCCGGCCGACGGATCGGGTCGTCGCCGCAGTCTCAAGGAACGGGGCGGGCTGCTCGGGATCGCTCGTCGTCGCCTCGGCAGGGACTGACCATCGGCCGGTGCTGCCTCCCGCCGCCTCTCTGACGTGTCCCGCGGCGAACCGCGACGCACCGGTGATCACAGCGTTCCTCGGTGCTGGTTGCCGGATCGCACCATAAGCTCAGGGGAACGTCGTCGCGGGCTCGCACTTCGCGGCTCCGCACAGATCCACGAGGAGGACCCGTGAGGCACGAGCCGCAGAGCATCGTCGTGGGGATGGCGACGTTTCGTCGGCCGGAGCTGTTGGGCTCCCTCCTTCCCCAGGTCCTCGCCCAGATCGAGCATCTGTGCGAGGAATGGAGCCACCCGCTGCAGACCGGTGTCGTGGTGGTCGACAACGACCCCGCCGGCAGCGCCCGCGAGACCGTGCTCGCGATCGGGGACGATCGGATCCGCTACGCGATCGAGACGGAACCCGGCATCAGCAGTGCACGCAACCGGGTGCTGCGTGAGGCCGGCGATGCGGATCTGCTGGTGCTCCTCGACGATGACGAGACCCCGCACGAGAGCTGGCTCCTCCACCTCGTCAACGCGCACCGCGAGCATGGGGCCGATGCGGTGAGCGGCCCGGTGCGCGCAGTCTTCGACGGGCCCGAAGACGCTTGGGTCGCCGCGAGCGGCACCTATCTCGAACCCCTTCGCACCGGAACCCTGACCGGTACCGTCCTGCGGCGGGCCGCGACGAACAACCTGCTGCTGGACCTGCGCACCGTGAGGGCGATGGGTCTGCGCTTCGATCCGCGATTCGGGCTCAGCGGCGGGGAGGATTCTCTGTTCACCGGGCAGCTGACAGGTGCCGGGGGCCGCCTCGTATGGTGCGCGGAGGCGCTCGTGGACGACATCGTCCCAGCCGCACGCAACACCCGAGGCTTTCAGCTGCACCGGCGCTTCGCCCAGTCCGCCACCACGGTGCGGGTGGAGACGATGCTCGCGGAGGGGGCGGGCGCCCGGCTGCGGCTCGGCGTTCGCTGGTTGGTGATCGGCGCCGGTCAGCTCCTCAAGGGCGCGGCGCAGACTCTCGCGGGCCGGCTCACCAGGTCGCTGCCTCGCACTGCCCTCGGGGAGCGTCGGGTCGCGAGTGGGCTCGGAGTCCTGGCCGGGTCTCTGGGGCTCTCGGCGAAGCCCTATGCCCGAGCCCGGCGTCCTCGTGGTCCACGACAGGGGTGAGTGGTGCCGTCAGGAGCGGGCGTACTCCTGGTAGAGATGCCCGCTGGCGCCGGCCAGCATCCCTCGGCCGCGATGGAAGGTCCGCATGCCGCGGGCGTCGTGTGTCAGATGCTGCCGGGCCCTGCCGTAGTGGTGCCGGGCCAGTCCGGCCGTGACCCGGA
>CAZHSL010000708.1:0-1459 GCA_964535185.1 uncultured Corynebacterium sp. | reverse complement strand
AGCTGGGCTTCCGGGTTCACGTAGGCGGTGGCCTTGGCCGCACGCCGATGGTCGGACCGGTAATCCGCGAGTTTATTGCGGAACTGGACCTGCTCACCTATCTCGAAGCCATCTTGCGGGTTTATAACCGTTACGGCCGGCGGGACAACAAGTACAAGGCCCGGATCAAGATCCTGGTCAAGGCATTGACACCGGAAGGGTTTGCCGAGCGGGTCGAGGCCGAGTGGGCGCATTTGAAGGACTCCCCCACACGACTCACGCGGGAAGCCATCGACCGCATGAGGGGCTTTTTCACCGAACCTGCCTACGAAGCGCTGGAGAACAACCCGGCCGCGCTGCAGGCCGCCCGCAACGAGAGCAAACCCTTTGATAACTGGGTCCGCCGTAACGTGGACACCCACCGGCAGCCGGGCTACGCCATTGTCACGCTGTCCATCAAGAAGACCGGAACACCGCCGGGTAACGTGACAGACCGCCAGCTGGAGCAGATTGCCGACCTGGCTGACCAGTACAGTTTCGGTGAAGTGCGTGTCACCCATGAGCAGAACGTCGTTCTCGCCGACGTGCGTCAGGATCAGTTGTACGAATTGTGGCAGGCGATCCGCCCCATGGGTTTCGCCACCGCCAACCTGAACACCCTGACGGACATTATCTGCTGCCCCGGTGGCGATTACTGTGCCCTGGCCAATGCCAAGTCCATTCCTGTGGCCGAGTCCATACAGCGTCGGTTTGACGATCTGGACTATCTGTACGACCTGGGCCGCATTGACCTGAACATCTCCGGCTGCATGAATGCCTGTGGTCACCACCACGTGGGTCATATCGGCGTGCTGGGGGTCGACAAGAAAGGCGAAGAGTATTACCAGATCAGCCTCGGAGGTGCGTCTCAGCATGACGCCGCCATCGGTAAAATTCTGGGGCCGTCGTTTGCCAGTGATGCCATGCCCGAGGTAATCGAGAAGATTATCGACGTCTACGTGACGAATCGCACCGGCGAGGAAGAATTTCTGGATACCTATCGCCGCATCGGCATTGATCCCTTCAAGGAGCGTGTATATGCGTAATATTGTCAGACAGGACGGCTCGATTGTTGAAGACAGCTGGCAGGTAGTAACGCTGCCCGATGCCGGCGAGTCCCTGACGGTTCCGGAGGGACGGTGCGTGCTACCGGCAGAATTATGGCTGACCGGCCGGGAACGTTTTGCGGGTAATGCCGATATTGGTCTCTGGCTGGACAGTCATGAAGAGCCCGAGCTGATCGCCGAGCACGTCCAGGATTTATCCATGATTGCCATTAACTTTCCCAAGTTCAGCGATGGCCGGGGCTACTCATCCGCCCGGCTTCTCCGCGAGCGCTTTGGCTATCAGGGGGAACTCCGGGCCATCGGGGATGTGCTGCTGGACCAGCTGCAGTTTATGAAGCGCTGTGGCTTCGACAGCTACGCTCTGCGGCCGGACA
>CAZHSL010000707.1:0-1461 GCA_964535185.1 uncultured Corynebacterium sp. | reverse complement strand
CCGGCCGCTGTGCGAGTCCGAGGACGATGCGCTCGATGCCGTGCTGGCCGCGCTGGTCGCGCGCGAGGTCGCCCGGGGGCGCGCGATCGGGCCCCGCCCCGAAGAGCGCGAGCTCGCCCGCCAGGAGGGGTGGATCTGGCTGCCCCGCAGCGCGTCCCCCGGTGCAGGGCCCTGAGCCGGGCTCGGCACCCGGGTCAGGCTCCGGCGCCGGGTGAGCTCTCAGGAGCGGAGGGGCCGCCGCCCTCCTCGCGCAGGCGCGGCTCGACCCGCTGCGAGGGCCGGTACCCGGACTTGTCCGCGTAGAAGGCGCGGAGGCGGTCCATGTCCGCGCCGAGGTCGTCGGAGAGCTCGAGGGTCGGACCCAGTCCCGTGGTCATGGTGGTGCGATCCACGTACCCGAGCACCACCGGCATCCCGGTCGCCCGAGCGATGCGATGGAAACCGGATTTCCAGTGCGTGTGCGGGCCGCGGGTGCCGTCCGGTGTGACCACCAGGCCGAACACCTCGCCCGCATGCGCCCGGGCGACCACCTCCGCGACCACGCGCGACGGTGCCGAGCGGTCCACCGGGATCCCGCCGAGCGCGCGCATCAGCGGGCCGCGCCAGGAGGTGAACAGGCTGTGCTTGCCCAGCCAGCGCAGCGGTACCCGCAGCCGCCACGCGATCGCGAGCATGAGCACGAAGTCCCAGTTGGAGGTGTGCGGGGCGCCGACGATCACGGAGGGGCGCTGCGGAGCGGGCTCCGTGACGAGCCTCCAGGGGGACAGGGCCCAGAAGCCGCGGGCGAGGAGAAGACGGAGCATGTGCGGAGCCTAGGCGAGACGGCACCGGTACCGGAACGGGGTCCCCAGATCCGTGCGCGCAATCCGGGCTCAGTCGGCGCCCGGCAGCCGGCGCGTCTGCTTGAGCGCCGCGCGCCGGCGCTTGGCCTCCAGCCGCCGGCGCTTCGACGCCCTGGTGGGCCGGGTCGCGCGCCGTACCACCGGTGGCGCGACGGCCGCGCGCAGGAGGGCGGCGAGCCGCTCCCGCGCCGCGCGCCGGTTCCGGTGCTGGGAGCGCTGCTCGGCCGCGGTGACGGTGAGGACGGTGCCGGCGAGCCTGTCGGACAGCTGGGTGAGCACGCGCTGTCGCTGCACCTCGTCGAGCGCGATCGTGGTGGCCAGGTCCAGGCTGAGCTGGACCCGGGAATCGGTGGTGTTGACTCCCTGCCCGCCGGGGCCGGAGGCGTGGGAGAACTGTTCGTGCAGCTCCGTGACGGGCACCCGCAGGCCGCGGGGCGCGCCGGGGCCCGGTGCCACGCGCAGATCGTCCATGCCCCCAGTGTGGCCGAGCGGCCCGCCCGGCGGTGCGAGCGCCGGCCGCGAGGCCCGACCGTTCGTCCCGCCGGGGTGGCCACGACGCCCCACCAGGGGCACGATGGGGGGCATGGCTGATCCGAAGAAGACCCTCACCTCCGCCGAG
>CAZHSL010000706.1:0-1463 GCA_964535185.1 uncultured Corynebacterium sp. | reverse complement strand
AGCCGCCGTCCTTCTGCGGAGAGGTGTAGAAGGGCGAGAGCCAGATCGCGTCGACGCCGAGGTCGCGCAGGTAGGGCAGACGCTCGGTGACGCCGGGCAGGTCGCCCATCCCGTCGCCGTCCGAGTCGGCGAACGAGCGGGGGTAGACCTGGTAGACGACGGCGTCGCGCCACCACTGCCTCTCGGGGCTGCTCTCCCGCTCGGCGGTCTGCGGAGCGGTCAGGGGCGAAGTGGTCATGGGGAGTCCTTCCGGTGGTGCAGGTGGTGCGGGGCGTTGTCGCAGTACGTCGCTCAGCCCTTCACGGCCCCGGCGGTGGAGCCGCCGACGATGTACCGCTGCAGGAACTGGTAGAGGATGATCACGGGGATCATCACCATGACGGATCCTGCGGCGAAGACGCCCAGGTTGTTCGAGCGGTCCGAGGAGAACATGCCGTACATGCCGACGGCGAGGGTCTTCTTCGAGTCGTCGGTGAGGAAGATCGAGCCGAGCAGGAACTCGCTCAACGAGAGCACCAGGGCCAGCAGCAGCGTGGTGGCCAGGATCGGGGTCATGGACGGCACCAGGATCCTGCGGAACGCCTGCCAGTGGGAGGCGCCGTCGATGATCGCCGCCTCGTCCAGCGACTTCGGGATCGTGTCGAAGAACCCCTTCAGCAGCCACACCTGGCTGAACGCGCCGCCCATCAGGACCGCGATGTAGCCGGCCAGGGTGTTCAGGCCGAGCAGCGGCACCGCCTCGCCCAGGCCCGCGATCATCGTGTACACCGCGATCATCGACAGGATCGCGGGGAACATCATGATCAGCAGGACCGCGAGCATGCCGCCGCGTCGGCCGCGGAAGCGCAGACGGCTGAAGGCGTAGGCGGCCAGCAGCGAGAGGAACACCTGCCCGGTGGCGACCACACCGCACACGATGATGGTGTTGAGGTACCAGCGCAGGAAGTTCGCGCGCTCGCCGCTGAGCATCACGGCGTAGTGCTCGTGGGTGATCCCCTCCGTGGGCAGCAGGCCCGCGGCGGCGATCGAGCCGCTCTCGTTCAGCGAGGCGGAGATCACGAACATGATCGGGAACACCGCGAAGGCGATCGCGAGCACGCCGACGATGTGGCGCCAGCCGAGTTCGGCGAACCAGCGGTGGAACGGCATGCGACGCCTCGGACGCCGCTGCGGAGCTGTGGTGGAGCTCATGGTGGACCCCTTCCGCGGGCTCAGTTGACGTCCTCGAGGACGTTGGTGAATCGGAACTGGATGGCGGCCAGGACGCCGGTGAGGACGAACAGGCACACCGAGACGGCCGAGGCGAAGCCGAAGTCGGCCCCGGAGCCGCCGAAGGCGATGCGGTAGACCATCGAGATGAGGATGTCCGTGGCCCCGCGGCCGGAGCCGTCGGGGAACGGCCCGCCCTCGGTGAGCAGCTCGATCGCGTTGAAGTTGTTGAAGTTGAAGGCGAAGGACGAGAC
>CAZHSL010000705.1:0-1467 GCA_964535185.1 uncultured Corynebacterium sp. | reverse complement strand
CACCGACCCCGACCTGGTGACCGCGCCGCACAGCGACGGCAGCCAGATGGTGAAGAACGAGTCCACCCTGGTCTACCGACCGGCCGAGGGGTTCTCGGGGAAGGACACGATCACCGTCGAGGTCACCGACGGCGCGGTCGGCGACCCGTCCGCGGCGACGGCGACCCTGGCCATCCCGGTCGAGGTCCAGCCGGAGGAGTCGAACCTCCCGCCCACCTTCCAGGGCGCGCTGCTGGAGGTCGAGCAGGGCGGCCCCGCCTCCACGCTGGATCTCTCCGCCGGCGCCGAGGACCCCGAGAACGATGACCTCAGCTACGCGCTGGGCGAGTACGACGAGGTCCCCGGGGTGTCTCTCTCCCTGGAGGGGGCGACACTGACCGCGACCGCCACGTCCAAGGCCGCCAAGGGCACCGTCATCGATGTGCCGGTCACCGTCTCGGACGGCACCAACCCGGAGGTGCCGGCCACCATCCAGATCACCGTCGGCGGCTCGCAGCGGCCGCAGATCGCCGCCGCGCTCGACGAGGTGCAGATCGATGCCGGTCGCACCGAGGAGGTCGACGTGCTCGCCAACGACTCGAACCCCTTCCCGGGAGGCGAGCGCACGGTGACCAGCGCGTCTCTGGTCGCCGGTGACGGCGAGGTCGAGGTCACCGGGAACAAGGTCACGATCACCCCGGCTGCGGACTATCACGGGATCCTGTCCGCCGAGTACCGGGTGCGGGATGACACGGAGGATCCGGACCGCGAGGTGTCGGGGATGGTCCGGGCGACCGTGCGCGGCCATCCGGAGGCTCCGTCGGCGCCGCGGATCGGGGAGATCGGCGACGGCTTCGTCGAGCTCACGTTCAACGCCGGCGCGGACAACGGCGCCCCGATCACCGGATACACCGTCTCCTCGGCGAGCGGTCCGGCGGTGACCAAGGAGTGCGAGTCGACCTCGTGCACGATCACCGGGCTGACCAACGACACCGAGTACACGTTCCAGGTGGTCGCGACCAACGACGTGGGACCGTCGGATCCGTCGGTGCCCTCGGCGGTGGCGCGCCCGGACGTGCGGCCGGAGAAGCCGGCCGCGCCCACGCCGGAGCGCGGCGACGAGCAGCTGACGGTCGCGTGGACCGCGCCGGTCAACCGCGGCTCGGCGATCCAGACCTACGAGGTCCAGATGCAGAACACGGCCACGCAGGAGATCTCCTCGCAGGAGCTCTCCGGTGGGACCACGCAGACGGTGTTCCCCGGGCTCACCAACGGTGTGGACTACCGCTTCCGGGTGCGGGCGAGCAACCTGGCCGAAGAGCCCTCGGACTGGTCCGAATGGTCCCGGCCGGAGCATCCGGCCGGGAAGCCGAAGGCCCCGGCGGGGACCCCGAGCGCCGAGCGCGTGAACGATCCGCGCGGCGGCGGCATCGAGGTGACCTGGCCGAAGATGACCAAGGCCGAGGCCAACGGCGAACCGATCACGGA
>CAZHSL010000704.1:0-1467 GCA_964535185.1 uncultured Corynebacterium sp. | reverse complement strand
CCGGGCTGCGCAACACCGTCGCCGCCTCCGCCCTGCGCCGCGCCGGCTACGACGTCATCGAGCTGGAGGGCAGCTACAGCGGGTGGGAGCGGTGGAAGGCCGAGCAGCCCGGGGCCGGGGCCGACGCCGACGCCGACGCCACCGAGGGGAGCGCCTGACATGTGCCGCGCCGTCACCTGCCGCACCTGCGGGAAGCCCACCTGGGCCGGCTGCGGCCAGCACATCGAGCAGGCCCTGGCCGGCGTGCCGGAGGCGGAGCGCTGCCCGGGCCATGCGGACGTCGCGCCCACAAAGGGATTCTTCGCCCGGCTGCTGGGGCGCTGAGACGAGTCCGGTCCTGGGATGCTGACCAGGGGTATACCAGCGCCGGTATCGTGAGGACATGACCATCCCGCTGCCCGACGCCCCGAGCATCCTTCGCGCAGCACGCGAGGACGCCGGATTGACTCAGCGCGCCCTCGCCGAGTCCGTCGGCGCGCGCCAACCGCATATCGCAGCCATCGAATCGGGCCGTCGGCCGGTTTCTCCGGAGCTGCTGGGCCGCTTGCTCACGGCGGCGGACTATCGTCCGTCGCTGGCATTGGCCACGCAGCGTGACTCTCTGATCTCGCTCGGGCGGAAGCACGGGATCAGCGAGATCCGCGTATTCGGCTCCGTCGCCCGCGGCACCGATCGCCACAGCTCGGACATCGACCTTCTCGTCACGTTCGACCAGAGCGCCGACCCGTTGGGATTCGCAGTCTTCGTGGCCGAGGCGACCGAGCTCCTCGGATTCCCTGTCGACGTGGTCGTCGATGACGAGGACGTCCATCCGCTCATCCGACGCTCGGCGGTGCCCCTATGACTTCGCCGCAGGAGGAGGAGCCGGTCACAGCGAACCGCTGGGCGGTGCGGGCTCGCACGACTCCGTCGGCCTCTGACGTGCCGCCCGCGGACGATGTTCTCGACGAGGAGCTCACGCGCATCGAACGCAGGATCGACGACGTCATCACCCAGGGACGCGCCGAGTTCACCGAGGGATCCGACTCCTACGACCGGGCGACGGTCGCGATCCTCCGGCTCGCTGCGCTGTTCGAGAGCGATGAACGGTTCGGTGAGCTCCTTCGCGTCGTCACGCCCGAAGAGCGTCGCGGGATCATCACCACTCGGAACATCGCCGCACACAGCGGCTGCGGAGCGATGAACACCGAGATCTTCTGGCGCACCGTGACGGAACGACTGCCCGAGGTCATCGCGCGGATCCGCGCGACGGATCGGAACTGAGCTCAGCGGCTGCCGGTCACGACGAATACCGTGCGCCACGGGGACGTTCGTCCTGGCCGCGTCCCGACGGTGACCATTTTGTGACGTGTGTCGGGAAGGACACAGCGGTTTCCGCCGCCGAATGTCTGACCGGTGCCTGAATATGTAACTACTGGCACTCCTCTCGACGCAGAGGGACGCCGGCCCCTCAGATCGCACCCAGTG
>CAZHSL010000703.1:0-1470 GCA_964535185.1 uncultured Corynebacterium sp. | reverse complement strand
AGCATCGCGTGGAAGAAGCGGGTGAACGCCTCGGTGTCCTGCGCCTTCGCGTCCTCGTAGCTGCGCACCGGCTGCTCGCGGAAGAACACCGAGAACAGTGTGCCGGCGGTCTGGACCACGTGCGGCACCCCGGCAGAGGTGAGCGCGCCGGTCACCATCTGCTGCAGGGCGGTCGACGCGCTGCCGAGGGTCTCGTACGCCGCCGCGTCCAGGCCGTCGAGAGTGGCCAGGCCCGCGGCGGTCGCCAGCGGGTTCCCGGAGAGCGTGCCCGCCTGGTAGACGGGGCCCGCCGGGGCGAGCAGGCCCATCAAATCCTCGCGCCCGCCGAACGCACCCACCGGGAGGCCGCCGCCGATGACCTTGCCGAAGGTCATCAGGTCCGGGGCCCAGCTGCGGTCCGCGCCGTCGATGCCGTAGTGGCCCTCGGCGCTCGCCCGGAAACCGGTCAGCACCTCATCGCTGATCAGCAGCGCGCCGTGCGCGTGCGCGGTCTCGGACAGGAAGCGGTTGAAGCCGGTCCCGTCCTCCTCGAGCGGGGGCACCACGCCCATGTTCGCGGGCGCGGCCTCCGTGATGATCGCGGCGACCTCCGCGCCGCGCTCGGCGAACAGGGCCCGCACCGCCTCGCGGTCCCCGTAGGGCAGCACCACGGTGTCCCGGGCGGTGGCGTCGGTGACGCCTGCGGAGCCCGGCATGGCGAAGGTGGCGACGCCGCTGCCGGCCTCGGCCAGCAGCGCGTCCACGTGCCCGTGGTAGCAGCCGGCGAACTTCACGATCACGTCGCGTCCGGTCGCGGCCCGGGCCACCCGCAGCGCGCTCATCGTCGCCTCGGTGCCGGAGTTGACCAGGCGCAGCTGCTCGACGGGCGCGATGCGGCGCGCCACCTCCTCGGCGAGGGTGACCTCGCCCGGCTGCGGGGCGCCGAAGGACAGGCCGCGCCCGGCGGCCTCCCGCACCGCCTCGACGACGCGGTCGTCCGCGTGCCCGAGGATCATCGGCCCCCAGGAGCCGACGAGGTCCACGTACTCGTTGCCGTCGGCATCGTGCAGCAGCGCGCCCTTCGCCGAGGTGAGGAACGGAGGAGTGCCGCCCACCGAGCCGAAGGCCCGCACCGGCGAGTTCACCCCCGAGGGGATCACCTGCCGGGCGCGGGAGAAGAGGTCGGTGGAGGAGGTCGTGCCGGTCATCTGGTCAGTCTCCTGGAGATCGAAGGTGCGGATGGAGATCGGAGGTGCGGGTGGAGATCGAGAGGTGCGGGCTCAGACGAACTCGCGCAGGTGCGCGGGGAGGCCGTCGTGGTACCAGCCGGCGACCTCGCTCGCGTAGTACGTCAGCACCGTCGAGGCGCCGGCGCGGCGGAAGGCCAGCAGCGACTCGAGGATCGTGCGGTCGCGGTCCACCCAGCCGTTGGCCGCGGCCGCCTCGATCATCGCGTACTCGCCGGAGACCTGGTAGGCGCCGACGGGCACG
>CAZHSL010000702.1:0-1470 GCA_964535185.1 uncultured Corynebacterium sp. | reverse complement strand
GTCTCCGCCGTGGTGATCGCGATCGGCGCCGCGTCCATCGGCTGGTCGCACGTGAACGACTCCGGCTTCTGGCTGATCGGCAAGTTCTGCGGCTTCGACACCGTGACCACGTTCAAGACCTGGTCCGTCGTGGGCACCACGATCTCGCTCGTCGGCTTCGCGCTGTCCGCGGTCCTGTTCGTCATCGCGGCATGACCCGCACCTGACAGGGTGGGGGCCGGTGCGCACGTGCGCACCGGCCCTCACCCGTCCGCCCCCTCTCGTCCCCCGGAAGAAGGCTCCCGTGACCGTCACCGCCGCCCGCCGCCTGCTCGTCCTCGACGACGACCCGACCGGGTCGCAGTGCGTGGCGGGCATCCCCGTCGCCTTCGACGAGGGCCCGGAGATCCCGGTCGCCGTGCTCTCCGAGCCCGGCTCCGCCTGCTTCGTGCTGACCAACACCCGCGCCCTCGACGAGGATGCGGCGGTCGAGATGAACCGGAGGATCGTGGCGGGGGTGCTCGCCGGCGGCGTCCCCGCCGACGGGCTGCACGTCGTCTCCCGTTCCGACTCCACCCTGCGCGGCCACGTGATCGCCGAGCCGGTCGCCATCGCCGACGCGCTCGCCGCCCACGGCAGGGAGGTCGACGCCTTCGTGCTGTGCCCGGCGATGATCGAGGCCGGGCGCTTCACCGAGGACGACATCCACTACGCCACCGTCGACGGCCAGGCCGTCGAGGTCGCCCAGACCGACTTCGCGCGCGACGCCACCTTCGGGTACTCCCACTCCGACCTGCGCGAGTTCCTCGCCGAGCGCTCCGACGGCGCGATCGCCGCGGCGGACGTGCTCAGCGTCTCCCTGACGGACATCCGCTCCGGCGGGACCCGCCGGGTGCGGGAGATCCTCGCCGCGGCCCGCGACCGCACCTGGGTGGTCGTCAACGCCACCGAGTACACGGACATGGAGGTCGTCGCCGCGGCGATGGCCGAACTGGAGTCCGAGGGACGCACCTTCGTCACCCGCTGCGCCCCCTCCTTCGTCCGGCCCCTGGCCGGGCAGTCCGGCGCCCGCGTCGTCGAGGCGGAGTCCATCACCATCCCGGCAGGGCGGCTCGAGCACGGGCTGGTCGTCGTCGGCTCCCACGTGGGCCTGACCACCACGCAGCTGCGGGCCGTGCAGGAGCGCGGCACCCTCGCCGAGGTGGAGATCGACGTCCCCTCCCTCCTCGACGAGCGCCGCGCCGAGCACCTCGCGCAGGTCGCCCAGGCGGTGCGGGAGAGCCTCACCCGCAGCGACTGCGTGCTGTACACCAGCCGCGACCTGGTGCGCACCGACGACCCCGCCGAGTCGCTCGAGATCGCCCGCAGCGTCTCCGACGCCGTGGTCGAGATCGTCCGGCAGGTGCGCACCGCCCGCCCCGCCTGGGTGGTCGCCAAGGGCGGCATCACCTCCCACGAGGTCGCGGCGAACGGGCTCGGGATCCGCCGCGC
>CAZHSL010000701.1:0-1475 GCA_964535185.1 uncultured Corynebacterium sp. | reverse complement strand
ACGCCGGCTACCGCGCCCGGCACGAGAACCTGCTCGCGGACGGGTCCATCGTCGCTGAGGGCGGGGTCGGTCTCGTCACTCGCGACATAGTCTTCTCCTCGCCCTCGACCGCGGGGGCCGTCGCGCTGGGGCGATCCTGCAACGGCCGGGTCGAGTGGGTGTCGCCCGAGGGCTCCTTCGGAGCGTGGGAGAGCCGTGGCATCGACTGACCAACCCTTGGTCGACGCCGCCGCGCTCCTGCGTGGCCTCGCCGCGCAGCGTCCAGTGTTCCACTCCGAGGCTGACTTCCAGTTCGCGTTCGCCTGGGAGGCAAAGCAGCGTGATCCGGAGCTGGAGGTGCGGCTCGAGACGCACCCAGAGCCAAACGTCAGGCTCGACTTGGAGCTGATCTGCGCGAGCACTGGGCGCGGGGTGGCGGTCGAGTTGAAGTACATGACCCGCCGGTGGATGGGCGAAGATCGGGGCGAGTCTTTCGCGCTGAAGAACCACGGTGCCGCTGATCTACGGGGCTACGACGTCATCAAGGACATTCACCGGGTGGAACGCTTCACCTCGGTCCGACCCGGGTGGTCGGGAGCGGTGGTCGCACTGACCAACGACTCTGCATACTGGCGACCTCGCACCGAGCAACGGGGCACGAACGCAGATGCCTTCCGCCTCGGTGAAGGCACCGTCCTGGAGGGCTCACGCGCTTGGGGTCCCAACACTGGCGGCACGTCTCGTGGTCGCGAAGCCGCACTCGAGCTGCGTGGCTCATATCCGTTGACCTGGATCGACTATTCCTGTCTCGGCTCAGGACCGGCCGATACCTTCCGCGCCCTTGTTGTCGAGATTGAAAGCTTCCATGACCACCACTGACTCTCGCCGCCTCGTCGACAAACTCTGGTCCTACTGTGACGTCCTGCGGGATGACGGGGTAGGTGTCCTTGAGTACACCGAGCAGTTGACGTACCTGCTGTTCCTGAAGATGGCCCACGAAAGGGCGACGCGGAAGCTGAAGCCGCAGCAGATCGTGCCCGAGGAGTACTCGTGGCAGCGACTCCTGGACGCCCAGGGCACCCAGCTCGAGGTCGAGTACTCCAAGATCCTCGTCGGTCTGGCCCGGCAGCCAGGCGTCATCGGAACCATCTTCCGCAAGGCTCAGAACCGCATCCAGGATGCGGCCAAACTCAAGCGACTGGTCGTCGACCTGATCGACAAGGAGCACTGGAGCAGCACAGGGACCGACATCAAGGGAGACGCCTACGAGGAACTGCTCAGTCGAGGCGCCTCAGACAAGGGATCGGGTGCAGGCCAGTACTTCACCCCGCGGGCGCTGATCCAGGCCATCGTCGACGTCATTCAGCCGACCGTCGAGGACACGGTGGTCGACCCGGCCTGCGGCACGGGAGGGTTCCTTCTCGTCGCCCACGACCATGCGGAGCAGGGTGCGGAGTCGATGACCCCGACACAGCGGAGGAAGCTCCAGGACGACC
>CAZHSL010000700.1:0-1476 GCA_964535185.1 uncultured Corynebacterium sp. | reverse complement strand
CCCGTTACCTTGTGAGCACCCCGATGGACGGGGTCTGGTCGCTCGGCCGGGTATGGCTTTGTTGCCCTGCCTTCAATGGTCCGGGGGGTGTTGCCGCCCGGTCGAGAGACACGCGTTGACCGCTGATAGGGACACGGCCCAGCACTGCTGAGGTCTCTTTGTAACGTGGGTGCCGGCATCGGGTGTCATGACTGCGACCAGCGATGATGCTCCAAGGAAGGACAGCATCATGGAATCGAGATTCGCGGTAATCATCGGTCTGGATGTCGGGAAGACTGCCCACCACGCGTGCGCGCTCGACCCGGACGGGAACAAGCTGTTCGACAAGGCCCTCCCACAGGACGAGACCAAGCTCCGTGAGCTGTTCACTCAGCTGCAGAACCACGGCGAAGTCCTGATGGTCGTCGACCAGCCCAACACCATCGGGGCACTGCCGATTGCGGTCGCCAGAGACTCCGGCTGCTCCGTCGCCTACCTGCCAGGTCTAGCGATGCGGAAGGCCGCGGATCTGTATCCGGGCCGGTCCAAGACCGATGCGCGGGATGCGTTCATCATCGCCGACACGGCCCGCACCATGCCCCACACACTTCGCCAAGTCGACCGTGACAGCGAAGTCCTCTCGGCACTCAAGGTCCTCGCGGGCTTTGACGAGGACCTCGCCCACGAGACCACCCGGGCTTTGAACCGGATCCGGTCCTTGCTGACGCAGATCCATCCCGCGCTCGAGCGCGTCTTCGTCGGCGGGAGCCTGGCCACTGGGCTCGTGCTGGACCTGTTAGAGAAATTTGGTGGCCCCACCGGGCTCAAGGCTGCCGGCCGGGCCAGGGTCCTGCGTTTCGCCCGCTCCCATTCGCGCCGCGATCCCGAAGCGCTGATCGACCAGATCTTCAGGGCGCTGGGCGAGCAGACCGTCGTCGTGCCGGCGACCGCGGCAGTGGAGCTCGTGATCCCCAGAGTTGCTGGTCAGGTCAAGGAACTGAAGGAACAGCGGGCGACCGTGGCGCGGGAGGTCGAGGCCATGCTGGAGGACTTCCCTCTCGCCTCGGTCTTGATGAGCATGCCGGGGATCGGCATCAAGACCGCCGCCCAGATCCTCCTGAACATCGGCGACGGCACCGCGTTCGAGACCCCAGGCCATCTTGCGGCCTATGCCGGGATCGCGCCGGTCACGCGAAGATCCGGCACCTCGATCCGTGGTGAGTTCCCTGCCAGATCGGGCAATAAGCGGCTGAAGAACGCGCTGTTCTACTCGGCTTGGGTCGCCTCGAACCACGACCCGATCTCCAAGGCCTACTACGACCGCAAACGCGCCGAGGGCAAGCGCCACAACGCTGCCGTGATCTGCTTGGCCCGTCGCCGATGCAACGTCATCTTCGCGATGCTCCGCGACGGCACCCACTACCAGCCACCGACCACCGCCCCTACCCCCGAGCCGGCCGTTCTCGCGGCTTGACTCGGAACATAGGGACACCCCCC
>CAZHSL010000699.1:0-1478 GCA_964535185.1 uncultured Corynebacterium sp. | reverse complement strand
GCGCGTCCGCGCACTCCGTCGGTGCCGAAGAGTCGTGCCACAGGGTTCTCCTCACGGGGATGGGTGTCCGGGGACCGACGGGCGCTGCCGCACGGCGGCGCCGTGAGCGGCCTCCGAGCCGGTGTCCGCTGTGAGACTACCCGCTGGGGGCGGACCTCCCGGTCACGTTCCTCGTCACGGGAGGGAGGCGGGGGTTACTTTGGAGGGATGCCCGATCCCGTCCTGCTCCCCCGTCTGCTGCCCTCCGCGATCAGCCATCACGTGGGCGATCGCAGCGCGAGCCGGGGCCTGGGCGCGGCCCGGGCGGGGCGTGTCGGCGATGTCACCTGGGACCCTGCCGCCTCGGTCGTGTCGGCGACGGTGACCGACGAGGACGGCACCGCGCACCGCGCCGAGGTGGAGCTGGCCGAGTACGAGGAGGACTCCGTCTCGCGTCGCTTCCACACCCCGGGGCCGGGCGGGCTGTGGCGGCCGCGCCGCTCGGGCTGCGACTGCAGCGTCGGCGAATCCTGCGTGCACGTCGCGGCGGTCCTGTACCGCGTGAACGACCTGGGCACGCAGGCGATGCAGGAGAGCCCTCCGGCCGAATGGCGCAGCGTGCTGCGACCGCTGCTGAACTCGACGGTCGCCACCGCCGGAGCCGCCTCGGCCGCGCCGCGCCCGCTCGCGCTGCGCTTCGACCTCGAGGCGAGCACCTCCGGGACCGGCGCCTCCCGTCACCACCGCGAGACCGCGACCGCCGAGCACGTGCGCTCCGGGGCGGAGCTGTGGCTGGGGATGCGCCCGCTGACCCGGGGTCGCAAGGGCACCTGGGTCAAGGGCGACCTGTCCTGGCGCACCTTCGAGTACCGGCTGGCCGGCAGGGACTACGACGCGACCCATGGCGAGGCCCTGACGCGGATCTTCGCCGCCGCGTCGGTCGAGCGCTCCTACTCCAGCGGCGCGATCGAGCACCTGTGGCTGAACTCGATCACCTCGCCGCTGCTGTGGCAGACGCTCGAGCACGCCCGCAGCGCCGGCGTGGAGTTCCTGCCCGGTGCAGGGCTGTCCGCGATCGAGCTGGTCGGCGGCGGAGAGGCGACCCTGGACCTGCGAGCCCACGACCCGTCGCAGGAGCTGCAGGTCAGGCCCCGGATCACCATCGGCGGCGAGGAGGCGCCGCAGGGGCGGCTGCTGGGCGCCTCCGGGGTGCTCGACGTCGAGGAGCTCGCCGACGAGCAGCTGCTGGCCCGGCTCGCGCCGCTCGGCGCCGCCGTGCCGCGGGCGCTGCGCACCCTGCTGCACCGCCGGCAGCCGCTCGTGGTCCCGGCCGCGGACCGCGAGGCGTTCCTCGAGGTCGCCTACCCGCAGCTGCGCGCGCTGACCACCATCACCAGCGAGGACGGCAGCATCGAGCTGCCCGCCGCCCGTCGGCCCACCCTGCATCTGGAAGCCGCCTATGCCTCCGGCGACCGGCTGTCGCTGCGCTGGTCCTGGCG
>CAZHSL010000698.1:0-1480 GCA_964535185.1 uncultured Corynebacterium sp. | reverse complement strand
CGCGCCGAGATCCGCTTCCTGTGCGACGTGCTCGGCTTCGTCGAGACCCTGGTGGTCCCGGGCGAGGGCGACACGATCGCCCATGCCCAGCTGGACTGGCCGGGCGGCGGCGCCGTCATGCTCGGCACCCACAAGCCCGCCGGGGAGTACCAGCGCGAGCCCGGCTCGCTCGGCGCCTACCTGGTGATCGACGACGCCGGGCTCGACGCGCTCGTGGCACGGGCCGAGAGCGCCGGCGCGCGGATCGTGCAGCCGCTGCGCTCCCCCGAGCACGGCGGTCGTGACGTCACGATCGCCTCACCGGAGGGGAACCTGTGGAGCATCGGCACCTATCCAGGTGAACCGCCGGCCTCGACGTCCTGACCCGGCCGCAGCCCGCAGGGTCCATGCCCGAGCGTTAGCAGTTTTGCGGATCCGCAAATCTGCTAACGCCGCGAAAGTCGACGCGCGCCCTTCCGAGCACCTCCCCCGCGCACCCAGGTGAGCCCCGGCGCCCGCCTCCGGGCGAGACGATGTGCGTGAACCCATAAGCCAGGCTTGCCACCTGCGCCTACCATGGAGCCATGGACCCTCGCAGGCTGCTCATCTTCCGCACCGTGGTGCGCAACGGCTCGATCGGCGCCGGCGCCCGTGAGCTGGGCTGGACGCAGCCCGCGGTCTCCCAGCACCTCGCGGCGCTCGAGAAGGAGGTGGGCACGCAGCTGCTGCTGCGCTCCTCCTCCGGCATCACACCCACCGAGGCCGGCAGCCGCCTCGCCGCGCACGCCGAGGCGATCGCGGCCCAGCTGCACGCCGCCGAGGAGGAGCTCTCCGACATCACCGCACTGCGCCGCGGCACGGTGAAGTTCGGGACCTTCCCGTCGGCCGCCGCGATGGTGCTGCCGCCGGTGCTGCGCCGACTCTCCGAGACCGCGCCGGAGCTGGACGTCACCTTCTCCGAGCTCGAGCCGCCGGACGCCGTGGTCGGCCTGCGCGAGGGCGAGCTGGATCTCGCGCTGGTGTTCCGCTACCCCGGCAGCGACATCGGCGACGAGGGCACTCTGGAGTGGACGCCGCTGATGGAGGACCGCGTGATGGCGGTGCTGCCGCGCGACCACCCGCGCGCCGAGGATCCGGAGCTCACCCTGGGCGACCTCGCGAAGGAGGACTGGATCGCGGGCTGCGAGCGCTGCCGCGCGAATCTGATCTCCAGTGCGCGCCGGGCGGGCTTCTCCCCGAAGGTGCGCCATTCGACCGACGACACGATCGTGGTCCAGCAGCTGATCATGCACGGCGGCGGGGTGGCGCTGATGCCGGAGACCGCCTTGGACGCCGCGCCCTCCGCGGACCTCGTGGTGCGTGCGATCCCGGACCTGGACAACCGGATGATCGGCCTGCTGAACCGGCGCGGCGCACTCGCCATCCCGGCCGTGGGCGCGCTGCGGGATGCGCTGGTGGCCGAGACCACCGAGCGCCTGGCCACGGCGGTGATGATCTGAGC
>CAZHSL010000697.1:0-1481 GCA_964535185.1 uncultured Corynebacterium sp. | reverse complement strand
GCGCGGTGGGAGAAGCCGGTGCTGACGGCGGAGGAGTTCTTGGAGTGGGTGGGGTAGCCCCGTGGGGTTGCGGCCCCGACGGGACGGTTCACCCTCGCCGCACGGCGTGCCCGACCGCTCGGTCCCCGAGCCGCCATGGGTCCGACGGATACTCACGGCATGCGAACGATTCCCGTCGACAGCACGGTCGCGTTCCTGCGCGAGGGATATCCCTTCGCCTCCTCGCGCTTCGAGGCGATCGGTCGTGACCTCTTCCGCACGCGCCTGGCGCTGCGGCCGGTGACCTTCCTGCGAGGGCAGGAGGCGGCCTCCCTGTTCTACGACGACGACCGGTTCACCCGGCAAGGGGCGATGCCGCCGACCATCCAGCACCTGCTGCAGGACAAGGGGTCGGTGCAGTCCCTGGACGGCGCCGCCCACCGCCACCGCAAGCAGGCCTTCCTGTCCCTCATGGGGCCGGAGTCGATGACTCGCCTCGGGGAGATCTTCGACCACGAGTGGCACCACTCGCTGGACCGGCTGAGGGGCAGCGGGCGAGTGGTGCTGCACAACCTCTCGCAGGTGGTGCTGACCCGCACGGCGGTGCGGTGGGCCGGGATCCCCCTCCAGGCGGCGGATCTGCCGAGGCTGACCACGGAGCTGAGCCTGATGTTCACCCAGGTGGCGCGATTCGGGCCGGCCAACTGGTACGCGCAGTGGCGCCGACGCGGCACCGAGCGCTGGTGCGCGGAGTTGATCCGCCAGGTGCGCGAGGGGCAGCTGTCCCCCGCGCCCGGCACCGCCGTGGAGGTGCTCGCCCACCACCGCGACGAGCGGGATCGCGAGCTGTCCGAGGAGGTGGCCGCAGTGGAGCTGCTGAACATCCTGCGCCCCATCGCGGCGGTCTCCTTGTTCATCGAGTTCGCGGCGGTGGCCCTGGTCGAGCATCCCCGGTGGCGGGCGGCCTTCGCCGCCGGTGACGAGTCGGACCTCGAGCCCTTCGTGCAAGAGGTGCGCCGGTACTATCCGTTCTTCCCCGCAGTCCCTGGCAGGGCGCGGCAGGAGTTCTCCTGGCGCGGGCACCGCTTCCAGCCCGGCGACTGGGTGCTGCTCGACCTCTATGGCACCTGCCACGATCCCGCGCTGTGGGAGGAGCCGGAGGCCTTCCGGCCCGAGCGGTTCCGCGGCTGGAGCTGGCAGGAGCACCCGCACTCCCTGATCGCCCAGGGCGCCGGGCGGCACGAGACCACCCACCGCTGCCCGGGAGAATGGAGCACCGTCGAGCTCCTCCAGCAGGCGGTGAGGATGCTGTCCCGGGAGATCGGGCGCCTGCCCGCGCAGGATCTGTCCATCCCCCTCGACCGGTTCCCGACCCGCCCCCGCAGCAGCGTGGTCCTCCCAGCGCGCTGAGCCGGGATCCACCGGCGGCGGCCGGTGGGTCGAGCCGCGGATCGCATCGGCCGATGGCCGTGTCACCCCCCGATCAGATCAGCTCGGCGTCG
>CAZHSL010000696.1:0-1481 GCA_964535185.1 uncultured Corynebacterium sp. | reverse complement strand
GGAACGGTGACCACTGTCACGGCCGTCGCCTCCGGGATCCAGGACTATCGTCCCGACGTGACCCACGGGGCGTCGCTGACGATCGACGAGGTGGGCGAGACCTGCCGCACCCTGCTGGCCGAGACCCGTGCCGAGCGGTCGCTGCGGAAGGTCATCCACCCTGGTCGCATCGATGTCATCGGTGCCGGGGCGCTGATCTGGGCCCGCATCGTCGCGCGGGTCTCCGAGGCGGCGGGCATCGCCTCCGCACGGACCAGCGAGCACGACATCCTCGACGGGATCGCGCTGGATCTGCTGGATCGGGTGCCCTGACCTCGCCCTGTTCACCTGGCGACCCCTTTTGTGTCCGGGCCCTCGCAGTTCTACTCTGTACGTATGACTAATACCTTCGGCGGCAAGCCCCACGTCCTCATCCTCGGAGGCGGTTCCGTCGGTCTGACGACCGCGTCCGAGCTGCGCAAGACCCTCGGTGCGGAGGTCGCGATCACGGTCGTCGACCCGCGTCCGTACATGACGTACGCCCCCTTCCTCCCCGAGGTCGGTGCCGGCAGCATCGATCCGCGCAACGTCCTCGCGCCGCTGCGGAAGGTCCTCACCGGCGCCAAGGTCGTCACGGGCTCGGTCACCGAGATCCGCAGCGCCGAGAACACCGTGGTGGTGGAGCTCGAGGACGACGAGAAGCTCGAGATCGCCTACGACTACCTGGTCGTCGGCCTCGGTGCCGTCCCGCGTCTGCTGCCCATCCCGGGTCTCGCGGAGAACGCGATCGGCTTCAAGCAGATCGAGGAGGCGACCGCCGTGCGCGACCGCGTCCTCGCGAACCTCGCCGAGGCCGCGACCACCAAGGATCCCGCGGTCCGCAAGCGTCTGCTCACCTTCACCTTCATCGGCGGCGGCTTCGCCGGCGGCGAGGCGGTCGCCGAGTCCGAGGACATGGTCCGCGACGCGCTGCGCTACTACCCCGACCTCCACGCCTCGGACATCCGCTTCGTGCTGGTCGACGGTGCGCCCTTCATCTTCCCCGAGCTCACCGAGGACCAGCGCGCCTACGTGCTGGCCCAGCTGCGTGAGCGCGGTGTCGAGGTCAAGCTCGAGACCTTCCTCAACTCCGCCGAGAACGGCGTGATCAAGACCAGCGACGGCGACGAGTTCGAGTCCGACCTGCTGGTGTGGAACGCCGGCGTGAAGCCCGCGCCGGTGCTGTCCGACTCCGACGTCTCCGACCTCCCCGTGGTCACCGAGCGCGGCCCGCTGATGGGCAAGCTCGAGGCGCTCGCCGACCTCCGCGTCAACGGCGCCGACGGCCCGCTGGACAACGTCTTCGCCGCCGGCGACTGCGCCGCGGTGCCGGACCTCGCCTCGGGCGAGGGCAAGTTCTGCCCGCCGAACGCCCAGCACGCGGTCCGTCAGGCCAAGCGCCTGGCCGACAACATCGCGCGCTCGGTCCAGGGCCGCCCGCTGGTGGACTACTACCACCGCAA
>CAZHSL010000695.1:0-1487 GCA_964535185.1 uncultured Corynebacterium sp. | reverse complement strand
CACCCGGTGAACCTGATCGAGTTCGTACTCGCGGAGGGATGTCGTCGATGAGCTGTGTGCTGCTGTGCTGCACGCCGTCGTCCCATGTCCTGGTCCTCGCGGCGCAGGCCCCGCCTGCCGCCCTCGCGGAGGCGGCCTCGCCGCGTGCCCGGGCCCGTCGGCCTCGGCGGTCAGGTCCTCGTGTCCGTTCCCGCGGTGCTGCACCGGGCGCGGCACTGCTCCTCACGCGATGCGCTCCCACCCGCTGTGCGGCGGGCGCGCTCGCCTGCTCGAAAGGACCGTCTGACCCATGGCCTCACCGACCCTCGATCCCGCCTCCCGCACCGTCCCCGCGCTCGCCGAGCAGGTCGTGCTCGTCACCGGGGGCGCTCGCGGCCTGGGCCGCGCGCTCACCGAGGCCTTCCTGCGCGAAGGTGCCCGGGTCGTCATCAACCATCTCACCAGCGAGGATGCTGCCCGCGAGCTCGCCGGCCGTCACCCGGACCGGGCGCTCGCCGTGCGCGGGGACGTCCGCGACCGGGACCAGGTCGAGGCCCTGTTCGAGCGGGCCGAGGCCGAGTTCGGCGCTCCCGTCGGCACCGTCGTGAACAACGCCCTGACCGGTTTCTCCTTCGACGGTGACGCCCGAGCCAAGGCGCACGAGATCGGTTACGACGCCTTCTCCGCACAGTTCTCCGGCGCCGTGCAGGGCGCACTGCACACGATCCAGGCCGCGCTGCCCGGCTTCGCGCGGGCGGGGTCGGGGCGCGTGGTCAACATCGGCACCAACCTGTTCCAGGACCCGGTGGTCCCGTACCACGACTACACCGCGGCGAAGGCCGCGCTGCTGGCGCTGACCCGCACCTTCGCCGCCGATCTCGGTCCGCGCGGCATCACCGTGAACATGGTCAGCGGCGGTCTGCTGCGCACCACCGATGCGAGCTCCGCGACCCCCGAGGCGGTCTTCGACGCGATCGCCGCGAGCACCCCGCTGCAGTCGGTCACCACGCCCGCCGAGCTCGCCGACGCCGCGGTCTTCTTCGCCTCCCCGTGGGCCCGGTCCGTGACGGGGCAGAACCTCGTCGTCGACGGCGGGCTGGTGAAGAACTGATGCGCCCCGCACCCCGCCGCCCGGTGCGGCTGAACCTGTTCGCGCACGCCTGCGGCCACCACGCCGCGGCCTGGCGCGCGCCCGGCTCCTCCGTCTCCCGCCTCGGCGAGATCAGCTACTGGGAGGAGCTGGCACGGATCGCCGAGCGCGGCCGGCTCGATGCGCTCTTCCTCGCCGACGGCCAGTCGATCGGGACCGCCGGCGTCGAGCGCGGGCCCGCATGGACCCTCGAGCCGATCACCGTGCTCACCGCGATGGCCCGCGCCACCGAACGGATCGGTCTGGTCACCACGGTCTCGAGCACCTTCTGGGACCCGTTCCACGCCGCTCGCCTGCTGGCGAGCCTCGACCACATCTCCCACGGCCGGGCCGGGATCAACGTGGTCACCTCGATGAC
>CAZHSL010000694.1:0-1487 GCA_964535185.1 uncultured Corynebacterium sp. | reverse complement strand
GTGGGGTACTCGAACTGGGTGATGATCTGCCCGTCCGAGGGGCGGCGCATCATCGGCACGATGTCCACCAGGGGGTGGCTGGACATGATCACGGCGCAGGCGTGCACGCCCCAGCCGCGGGTCAGGCCCTCGACGCCCTTGGCGATCTCGACGACCTTCTGCACGTCGGGGTCCTCGTCGTGGATGCGGCGGAACTCCCCCGCCTCGGCGTACCGCTTGTCCTCGGGGTCGAAGATCCCCTTGACGGAGATGTCCTTGCCCATCACGGTCGGCGGCAGCGCCTTGGAGAGGCGGTCGCCCATCGAGTACGGGTAGTCCAGCACACGCGCGGCGTCCTTGAGCGAGTTCTTCGTCTTCATCACGCCGTAGGTGATGACCTGGGCGATGCGGTCGTCGCCGTACTTGCGCTCGACGTACTCGATGACCTCGCCGCGGCGGCGGTCGTCGAAGTCGACGTCGAAGTCCGGCATGGAGACGCGGTCCGGGTTCAGGAACCGCTCGAACAGCAGACCGTGCTCGAGCGGGTCGAGATCGGTGATCCGCATCGCGTAGGCGACCATCGAACCGGCGCCCGAGCCACGGCCCGGGCCCACCCGGATGCCCTGCTCCTTGGCCCACTTGATGTAGTCGGAGACCACCAGGAAGTAGCCGGGGAAGCCCATCTGGAGGATCACGGAGACCTCGTAGTCCGCGCGCTCCTGCACCGCGTCGGGGATGCCGGAGGGGTAGCGGTACTCGAGGCCGCGCTGGACCTCCTTGACGAACCAGGACTCCTCGTCCTCCCCCGGCGGGGTCGGGAAGTGCGGCATGTAGTTCGCGCCCTCGTCGGTGGTGCGGAACTCGACGTCGCACATCTCGGCGATGCGCAGCGTGTTGTCGCACGCCTCGGGCAGCTCGCGGAACAGCTCGCGCATCTGCTGCGCGGACTTCAGGAAGTAGCCCGAGCCGCCGAACTTGAAGCGGTCGGGATCGTTCAGGCGGGAGCCGGAGTTGATGCACAGCAGGACGTCCTGGATGGTGGCGTCCTGCTCGGTGACGTAGTGGAGGTCGTTGGTGGCCACCAGCGGCGCGCCGATGGCCTTGCCGACCTCGAGCAGGTCCTTGGTGACCCGCTTCTCGATGTCGAGCCCGTGGTCCATGAGCTCGATGAAGTAGTGGTCCTTGCCGAACATGTCCTGGTACTCGCCGGCTGCCTTGACCGCTTCGTCGAACTGGCCCAGGCGCAGGCGGGTCTGCACCTCCCCGGAGGGGCACCCGGAGGTGGCGATCAGCCCGTCGGCGTACCGGGAGAGGATCTCGCGATCCATGCGGGGCCACTTGCCCATCTGCCCCTCGAGCGAGGCGTAGGAGCCCAGGCGGAACAGGTTGTGCATCCCGGCGGTGGTGCGCGAGAGCAGCGTCAGGTGCGTGTAGGCGCCGCGCGCGGAGACGTCGTCCCCGGCGAGCTGCTGCTCCCGCGTGCCCCACTGCTGGCGGGTGCGGTCGTG
>CAZHSL010000693.1:0-1488 GCA_964535185.1 uncultured Corynebacterium sp. | reverse complement strand
CACGCATGACCAACCAGGTCAGGACCGCTCCGAGGACGGCGCCCAGCAGGAGGCCGAGCAGAAGCATCGATGTACCGCTCATGGGGCCAGCACACCACGGGGGTGCGACAGGCGAGCGGCACCACGCCCGCGCCGGGACACGGCTGCCTGCACCGGCCGCGATGAGGCATCCTGTTCGCACCAGAAGGAGGGCACCGATGGGGAGCAGGGCACAGCGGCGGCCGACGGGGCCGGACCTTCAGGACGCGGCGCGCCGGGACATCGGTCCGCTGGTCGACGCATCGGCCGGCGGGTCGGGCAGGTCCTGCTCGCCCTCGTGCTGGTGGTTTTGCTGATCTGGGGCGTCCTGTTCTTCCGTGTGCTCGTGCTGCTGCCGCGCACCGCCCAGGAGCAGGCGGACCAGGGGTACGAGCTCGTGCTGAAGGAGTTCACCCGGCTCGCCGCCGCGGACGCCGAGGTGCTCGATGCGGAGTTCGGCGCCCCGCTGGGCACCCTGCGTACCGTGACCTGCTCCGTGGAGCCCTCGGATCGAGGGTGGTTCGTGGCGGAGCACCGCAACGACTGCTCGCTGCGCGAGTTCGAGGTGCGCGCCGTGCCCGACGGTGAGCACGGTGCTGGCGCACAGTCCGCCTCTCTGCTGGAGGAGTCCGCGGCCTGGCAGGCGGAACCCGGTCATCTCCTCACGGCGGAGTCGTCGTGCGAGGCGGTGGGCGAGGCCCGGATCCGCGCGGACGACGACATCCCCGTGGCGCAGCCGAGCATCGACCTGGCCGCGCTCGTGGTGGACGATCTGGACGCGCTCGATTCCTGCGTGCGCGACGTGGGCCCCACCGCCAGGGCTCTCGGGGCGATCTCCGCCGAGGACCCGAGCAGCACGGAGCCGACCGTGCCGGAAGGGGCCCGCCTGCTGGTGGTGGTGCGGGAGGCGAGGGTCTCGAGCTCCCCGCTGGGGTGCCTGCCCCTGCCGGTCTTCTGCGAATCGCCGACGGACCAGCCCCGCCTGCCGGACCCGGTGACGGGGTGAGACCAGAGGCTCATCGCCTCGTCTCCCGCCGCTGCGGCCGCGGCCCGTAGAATCACCTCCCGTGGCTCTTACTATCGGAATCGTGGGACTGCCCAACGTCGGCAAGTCCACCCTCTTCAACGCCCTGACCCGCGCCGAGGTCCTCGCCGCGAACTACCCGTTCGCGACCATCGATCCGAACGTCGGCGTGGTCCCGCTGCCCGATCCGCGGCTGGCGCAGCTCGCCGAGATCTTCGGCAGCCAGAAGCTGCTGCCGGCGACCGTGTCCTTCGTGGACATCGCCGGCATCGTCAAGGGGGCCAGCGAGGGTGAGGGCCTGGGCAACAAGTTCCTTGCCAACATCCGCGAGGCCGAGGCGATCTGCCAGGTCACCCGCGCCTTCTCCGATCCGGACGTCACCCGCGTGGACGGCTCCGTCGACGCCGCCGGCGACATGGAGACCATCACCACCGAGCTGATCCTCG
>CAZHSL010000692.1:0-1489 GCA_964535185.1 uncultured Corynebacterium sp. | reverse complement strand
CCGAGCACCTCGTCGATGCGGGCCTTCACGTCGGCCTCGAGCGTGACGCCGGCGGCCTTGACGTTCTCGGTGACCTGCTCGGGGCGGGAGGCGCCGATGATCGCGCCGGCCACGTTGTCGTTGCTGAGCACCCAGGCCACGGCGAGCTGCGCCGGGGTGAGGCCCAGCTCCTCCGCGATCGGGAGCAGGCCCTGCACGGCGGTGAGCACCTCGTCGTTCAGGAAGCGCTTGATCATGTCCGCGCCGCCCTTCTCGTCCCGGGCGCGCGAGCCCTCGGGCGGCTCGGCCCCGGGCTGGTACTTGCCGGTGAGGATGCCCTGGGCCACCGGCGACCACACGATCTGGGAGATGCCCAGCTCGCGCGAGGTGGGGACCACGCGCTCCTCGATCACGCGCCACAGCATCGAGTACTGGGGCTGGTTGGAGATCAGCTGGATGCCGAGCTCACGGGCCAGCTGGTGGCCGGCGCGCAGCTGGTCCGCGTTCCACTCGGACACACCGATGTACAGCGCCTTGCCGGAGTGGACCACATCGGCGAACGCCTGCATCGTCTCCTCGAGCGGCGTCGCGTAGTCGTAGCGGTGCGCCTGGTAGAGGTCGACGTAGTCGGTCTGCAGCCGCTGGAGCGAGCCGTCGATCGATTCGCGGATGTGCTTGCGGGACAGGCCGGTGTCGTTGTGGCCCTTGGGACCGGTGGGGAAGTACACCTTGGTGAAGATCTCGAGCGACTCGCGCCGCTCCCCCTTCAGCGCCTCGCCGAGCACCACCTCGGCGGCGGTGTTGGCGTAGGTGTCGGCGGTGTCGAAGGTCGAGATGCCGGCGTCCAGGGCGGCGCGCACGCAGGCCCGGGCCCGGTCGTCCTCGACCTGGGAGGCATGGGTGAGCCAGTTGCCGTAGATGATCTCGCTGATCTTGAGGCCGGAGCGGCCGAGGTGACGATGTTCCATCCGGCCAGCCTAGAACCGCCCCGCCCGTCGCGTCTGCGGACGAGGCGTATGATGGTGACGTGCGTCACTGCGAAGCCGTCGTCGGCCCCTGAAGGAGGCCGGCGGCCCTCCTGGAAGGAACGAGAGATGGGCGAGTCCTCCACCGCCCCGGCGCCGGACCGCACCGGTCCCGCCCCGCAGCCAGGCCAGCCCCCGGCCCCGGGCCTGCCGGAGCCCACCGCGGATGAGGACGTGCTCGAGATGGAGCCGACGGTCGAGGGCGAGGACTTCTCCCGCGTCGCCTTCACGCAGGCCGCGCTCGCGCAGATCCAGCGCCTGATCGACCGCAACGGGCCGCTGATGTTCCATCAGTCCGGCGGCTGCTGCGACGGCTCCTCCCCCATGTGCTTCCCCGAGGGGGACTTCCTCACCGGGGACGCGGACGTGAGGATGGGCCACGTCGAGGTGCCGCTGCCGGGCGGCGGCGCCTCCCCGCTGGACTTCTGGATGAGCCGCGAGCAGTTCGCCTACTGGCGCCACACCCATCTCACGATCGACCTGGT
>CAZHSL010000691.1:0-1490 GCA_964535185.1 uncultured Corynebacterium sp. | reverse complement strand
TCCGGCAGCAGCACCGCGTAGCCGGCCGCGACGAACGGCCCGGGGTTCCAGCGGTAGGTCCACGCGTTCCAGGAGCCCCAGGGGCCGCCGTGGGCGAAGACCACCAGCGGGTGCGGCCCCTCCCCCTCGGGCAGGCGCAGCCAGGCGCGCAGCGCGGTGCCGTCCTCGGCGCTCGCGGTGACCTCGGTGAGGGTGCCGGGCAGGTCGACGGGGTCGGCCGGGTTCGGCAGGGCCCGCACCGCTCCCGTGGCGGGGTCGATCCGCACCGGGTGCGGGGCGACGGCGATCCCGGAGGCGGCGGCGATGACCGCACCGCCCGCGACGGAGGCGGAGGAGAAGGCGAGCTCCTGCTCGGGGCCGCCAGCGAGCCGGCGCGGTGCGGGATCCTCCGCTCCGCCGATCCACACCGAGCCGCGGCCCTGGTCGTCCGTGGTGGCCACGAGGGTGGTGTCGTCGAGCCATACGGGATCGATCCAGTGGTCCAGCTCGGGCCACACCGGGTGGGACTCGCCGGTGGCGAGGTCGAGCAGCTCGGCGCCGGCGGCGAGGGAGGCGGTCTCGGTCCAGGTGCGGTACCGGCCGATCAGGGCGCGGGTGCCGTCGGGGCTGAACTCGCCGGGCCCGAACTCGACCTCCGCGGTGGCCTCGCGCAGCAGGCGCGGCGGCTGGTCGCCGACGAGGTCCAGCAGGTAGAGGTCGGGCACGCCGACCAGGTCGTGGCGGGAGTCGACCATCCCCACCAGCGCGCGGGTGCCCTCGCGGTCCACGCTCCAGCTCTCCAGGCGTCCGGCCGGCATGGTCACGTGGCGGAAGTGCAGCACCTGGGTGGGTGCGTCCTCGTCGGTCCCGGCGGCGTCGTCCGGCCCGGAGCCCCCGTCGGCCGACGGGCCCTTCGCGGGCGCAGCGGTGCGCTCGGCGGAGGCGAGGTCGTCGGGCAGGGCGGCGATGGCGAGCACGGGCCGGGTGGGGCCGAGGTCGTGGTCCCAGTAGCGGGTGGGGAACCCGGTGTGGAGCGCGGCGGTGACCTTCGCGTCCTTGCGCCGGCTGCTGAGCTCGCGGTGCTCGGTCTCGTCGGCGGCCTGTGAGTGCACCTCGAGCTCGGCGACCAGGTGGCGCCCGGCGACGGCGAGGCCGCCGAAGCCGCCGGGCCGGGAGGCGAGCTCACGGGCCTCGCCGCGCACGGGCAGCGCCCACAGCTGGGCGTCCTCGGCCTCCTCGCCGTCCTCGCCCACGCGCTTGGCGGTGAAGAAGGTGGTGCCGTCCTCGGCGGCGGCGACCGCGCCGACGGAGGCGCTGCCGCGGGTGAGCGGGAGCAGCCCCTCGCCGTCGATCTCGACGAGCTCGCTGCGGTAGGAGGTGCCCTTCGCGTCCGGGCGCGAGACCTTCGCGAGGATCCTGCCGCCCTCGGTGGTCTCCAGTCCGGCCAGGCGGGCCGCGTCCAGCAGGGTCTCGATGCTCTTCTGTGTCATGGCACACCATCCTGCCATCGG
>CAZHSL010000690.1:0-1492 GCA_964535185.1 uncultured Corynebacterium sp. | reverse complement strand
AGGGCCACGTAGACGCTGCCGCCCTGGGGGCCGGAGTTCAGCATCGCGACCACGCGCCAGCGGTTCTCCGAGGAGTCCAGCACCGTGAACGGCCGGCCCCCGCGCTGGAGGATCTCCTCCTCGCTCAGGTCCGGGAAGGGGATCGTGACGTCGCCGGGCCCGTAGTGGATCACGGCCTCCTCGATCGGGCGCCCGTGGCGGTCCCGGATCTCGATCGCGTACTCGACCGGCGTGTAGGTGCTGTTCTGGATCGCGTCGTCGTCCCCGGCCAGCTCGTACCGGGCCAGGGTGAGCATCTCGCCCATGCCGGACTGCAGGTTGTTGTCGACCGACTGGATCAGCGTGCGGTTGAGCAGGAACAGCGACAGGCTCCCGGTCACCACGGTGCCGAGCACCAGCAGCAGCGAGATCAGGGCGACGATCCGTGTCCACAGGGACACGGGCCGCTCCGCCCGCAGGCTCGGCAGGGCCAAGCTCAGGAACCTTCGGGGGCGCGCAGCACGTAGCCGATGCCGCGCTTGGTGTGGATCATCGGCTCACCGATCACGTCCACCTTGCGGCGCAGGTAGGAGATGTACGACTCGACGATCCCCACCTCGCCGGACCAGTCGTAGTCCCACACGTGGTCCAGGATCTGGGTCTTGGAGACCACGCGGCCGGCGTTGAGCATCAGGTAGCGCAACAGCTTGAACTCGGTGGGGGACAGCTCGATGTTCACGTCCCCGCGGTGGACCTCATGGGAGTCCTCGTCCAGGCGCAGGTCGCCGACCACGAGCGAGCTGTCCACGGTGGACTCGGTGCCGCCGTGGGTGCGGCGCAGCACCGCACGGATGCGGGCCACGACCTCCTCGAGGCTGAAGGGCTTGGTGACGTAGTCGTCGCCGCCCACGGTGAGGCCGGCGACCTTGTCCTGGGTCTCGTCCTTCGCGGTGAGGAAGAGGATCGGGTACTGCTCGCCGCGGTCGCGCAGGCGGCGGGTCACGGTGAAGCCGTCCATGTCCGGCAGCATCACGTCGAGCACCACCAGGTCGGGCTGGTTCTCGGTGGCCTCGCGGATCGCCTCGTTGCCGGTCGAGGCGGTGAACACCTCGAAGCCGGCGAAGCGCAGCGAGGTGGCGAGCAGGTCGCGGATGTTGGGTTCGTCGTCGACCACGAGCAGGCGTGCCTCGTAGTCCTGGTCCTCATGCGTCGTCATGCCCCCACCGTCCTCCTCGAGCTTGGGAATCGGCTGGATGTCAGCTGGATGCGCTCACCGGGTGGCGCGGTGGATCTTGTCCTGCTGCTTGCGCAGCTTGCGGATGGTCCAGCTCATCTGGATCATCCGCACCGAGCCCACCAGCGCCATCACCAGCGCGCCCGCGATCGCGGCGAGCAGCATCGCCACCCCGAGCGGCAGATCGAACTCGGTGGCGAAGTACTGGAACCCGGCGGTCTGGTTGTTCTGGATCACGAAGATCAGCAGCAGCACCAGGATGATCGCGCCGAGGATCAG
>CAZHSL010000689.1:0-1492 GCA_964535185.1 uncultured Corynebacterium sp. | reverse complement strand
ACGGCGAGGGGCCGGGCGCGCACCGCGCCCGGCCCCTCACCCTCACTGCGGACGGCGCCGCCGTCCGGTGTCAGTCGTCGATCCGCACGTCACCGCTGTCGACGTCGACCTCGACGTCCACGTCGCCGCCCTCGGGCCGCACGATCTCGATCTGGTACTGCACCCGGTCGTCGTCCGAGCCGAGCTCCCAGCCGCTGACCCGGCCGGGCTCCTCGCCCAGGGCGATCTCCAGCGCCTCCTGCGGCGTCATCGGCGCGGTGACGTCCACGACGGGGTCGCGGTCATCGTCGTCGTCGGTCTCGTGCTGGGTGACCTCGCCGGTGGTGGCGTCGATGTCGAGCTCGTGCTGGGTGCCGTCGAGCACGAGCTCGAGCTCCCACTCCCAGGCCGAGCGGTCGTGGTCGATCTCGATCTGCACGAGGTCGCCGCCGCCGGCCTCCTGCTTGCCGATCTCGACCGCCTTCTCGGCGGTGATCGGCAGCTCCGCCGTGGCCAGGTCGGCGTCCGCGGGCAGCGGCTCGTCCCCGCCCTCCGCGGCGGTCCCGTCGCCGTCGGAGGCGCCGCCGCCGTCGGAAGCCGCGGTGTCGGTCCCGTCGTCGGCGGGCTCCTCGGAGGTCGCGCCGTCGCCCCCGCCGTCGGACTCCGACGCGCCGTCGCCCTCCTGGGAGGTGCCGGGGTCGTCGGCGGGCGGGGCGGTGTCCCCACCCTCGTCGGAGGCGCTGCCGCACCCGGCGAGCAGGGCGGCGGTGAGCACCCCCAGGGCGGTGACGCGGGCGGCGCGCCGAGCGGAGAGGATCGTGGGGGCCATGGTCATTCCACCTTCCCGACAGGACCTGTCGTGCTGGACCGAGGACACCGGCGAGGGCCGGATGTCCCCAGGCTAGAGCGCCGGTCGCGGCACGGCGAGAAGCTGAGAACACTCTCATCACCGGCTCATCCGCACCGACCGGACGGCCCGGCGCGGGACCTGCGGCCCTTCCCCGGCGCGGACGGCGGTCATACGGTGACGGTGTCGACCCCCGGCAGATGCCGTGGGACCCCCGATCCGGGAAGGCATCATGTCCACCATCCCCCGCTGGCCGAACGCTCCCTCCACCCCGCCCGACCGGTCCGAGCTGCACCGCCTGGACGCCTGGTGGCGCGCCGCGAACTACCTCTCCGTGGGCCAGATCTATCTGCGCGACAACCCGCTGCTGCGCCGTCCGCTGCAGCGGGAGGACATCAAGCCGCGGCTGCTGGGCCACTGGGGCACCACGCCCGGGCTCACCTTCGTGTACGCCCATGCGAACCGGGCGATCCGTCGGCGCGGGCTCAAGGCCATGTACATCACCGGTCCCGGCCACGGCGGCCCCGGCATCGTCGCCGCCACGTACCTCGAGGGCACGTACTCGCAGGTGTACCCGGACGTCAGCGAGGACGAGCCGGGGATGGACCGGCTGTTCACCCAGTTCTCCTTCCCCGGCGGGATCCCCTCCCACGTCGCCCCGGAGAC
>CAZHSL010000688.1:0-1495 GCA_964535185.1 uncultured Corynebacterium sp. | reverse complement strand
TCGCCGTAGTTCGTGCACAGCTCGCGCAGCTGCGCGAGGTAGAACTCGTCGTAGACGGCCGGGTCCTCGTACTGCGGGGCGTTGCGGTCCCACGGGGAGAGGTAGAGGCCGAGCTCCATGCCGTGGCGGCGGCAGGCCTCGGCCACCTCGGCCACCACATCGCCCGTGCCGCCCTTCCAGGGCGAGGAGGCCACGGAGTAGTCGGTGGTGGCGGTGGGCCACAGGCAGAAGCCGTCATGGTGCTTGGCGGTGAGGATGACGTACTTCGCGCCCATGTCGCGGGCCAGGCGCACCCACTCGTCGGCGTCGAGATCGCTGGGGTCGAAGACGTCGGGGGAGAGGGTGCCGTCGCTCCACTCCTTGCCGGCGAAGGTGTTCACGCCGAAGTGGAAGAAGACACCGAACCCGTCGCGCTGCCAGGCGAGCTGTTCCGGCGTGGGGGCGAGGTGCGCGGCCGCTGAGGTGCTCATCCGACCAGTCAACCAGACCTTCGGCCCCGCGCTGCGGCCCGGCGGGCCCCGCTGCCGGTCCCGCCCGGTGCCGTGGTCAGTCGACCGTGGCCCGGCCGGACTCGGCGTCGATCGTGACCTCCTGGGGGTCGTCGCCGGCGCCGATGTCGAACTGGTACTGGGCCATCCCTTCGTCGTACTCGAGCTTCCAGCTGCGCATCGGCCCGTCGAGCTTCTCGATCGCGATCTCGCTGGCCTCGTCGTAGCTCATCGGGTCGTCGAGGTCGACGGTCTGTTCCTGGTCATCGGTCCGCTCCTGCTCGTCGGCGACGACCTCGCCGGAGACGGCGTCGATGACGACCTTGTGATCGGTGCGGTCCACCAGGATCTTGATGTCCCACTGCCAGGCGCCGGCATTCTCGTCGTAGTCGAGCTCGACGGCGTGGAGCGTGCCCTGGCCGGCGGTCTCCTCCGCCGTGGACACCGCGTCCTCGGCGCTCACCGGCAGGGTCTCGCTGCGCAGATCGATGTCGGGCCCGTACTCGGAGGCGTCCTGCGAGGAATCGCCCCCATCGCTCGCGCCGCCGCCGTCGCTGCCGCCGCTCTCACTGCCGCCGCTGTCGCTCTGCTCGACCGCCGGTGTGCTGCCGTCGTCCTCACCGGTGTCGCCGCCGCATCCGGCGAGAGCGGGGACGAGCACCGCGCCGGCGGCCATCAGCGCTGCCGACCGTCGTAGGCCACGTGCGTGCACCATGGGAACCTCCTCTGATCAGCGTCAGGCGCACACCGTGGCACGGCGGTGCTGCGGGCTCAAGGCCGACGGGCCCTGCGAGGCCCGCACCGGCGGGGACGCGGACGGACCAGTCGGTCCTGCGCGGCGCGGGAGCGCGCACGGCCTCAGGGAACGGGCCCCGGCCAGGTGGTGCGGCGCGGCTCCAGGGCTGTTCAGTCCGATGAAGCGGGCCGCGTGACCACGTCGGCCCTCGTCGGTGCCGGGATCTCGGCGTCGAAGGGGATCATCGGCCGGTCGATGCGGGAGTGGCCCA
>CAZHSL010000687.1:0-1499 GCA_964535185.1 uncultured Corynebacterium sp. | reverse complement strand
CCAACCACGGCTGGCTCACCCACGAGGAGGTGGACATGCTCGCCACCTGGAAGGGCCGGCGCGAGGGCAGGCGCTGGGCACGGCAGATCGGTGCGAAGGCCGTCATGAAGCGGTTCATCAGGGAGAGCGCCGACCTCGCCTCGATCCGTCAGCGGCTGCTCGCCGACGGGGCCAATCCGCGGGTGGTCTCGGTGGAGGGGCATCTCCTGCAGCGTCTCAGCGCGAACCGTCAGGAGCTGCTGCTGCACGCGCGCTGAGCCCTCCCGGGCGGCCGAGCACGCGGTCAGCGCCCGCGGTCCGGGTCCGTCCCGAGCGAGGAGTCCCTTCCGCGCAGCCGGTCCAGCTGCCGCCGCTCGCGTTTGGTGGGCCGGCCGGTCCCGCGCTCCCGTCGCGGGGGCGCTGCGGCCAGCTGGGGCGGCGGCTCGGGGCTGTGGTCCTCGTAGGCGGTGCGCGCGATCGGTGCTCCCACCCGGGTGGTGAGGATCCGGGTGACCACCACGACGCGCTCGCGGCCGCGGCCGCGCACCCGCAGCTCGTCCCCCACCCCGATCTTCTGCGCCGCCTTGACCGGCTCGCCGTTGCGGCGCACGTGCCCGCCGCGGCATGCGGCGGTCGCCGCGGAGCGGGTGGGCATCAGCCGCGCGCTCCACAGCCAGACGTCCAGCCGCACCGTCTGCGGCCCGTCGGTGCCCGCAGCGGCGCTCATGCGGGGTGCGGCGTGCGCACGAGCGGCCACGGGTCGTGGGCCTCCAGCTGGGCGGCCACGGACAGCAGCAGCGCGTCGTCGCCGTGCCGGGTCGCGCCGAGCTGCACGCCGAACGGCAGCTCGGTGCCGTCCACCTCCTCGCGGTGCAGGGGCACCGAGATCGCGGCCGCACCGAGCATGTTCCAGGTGCTGGTCCAGGGGGTGAACGCGCATTGGGCGTCGAAGTCGTCCCCGCCGTCGGCCAGCTGCAGCTGCTCGGGACGGGCCGGAGGACCGGCCAGCGATGGGGTGAGCACGAGGTCGAAGGGGGCGAAGGCCTCGAGGGTGCGCCGGGTGAGCATCTGCACGCCGGTGAACGCCCGGGCGAGGTCGATGCCGCTGCAGCTGCGGCCGCGCTCCCGCAGCCAGCGGGTGAGCTCGAGGACCTCGCCCTCCTGCTGCGCGCTCAGCGGGATGCTCGCCGCGCCGACCGTCCACAGCGGCATGAACGCCAGCCAGTCCTCGGGGGTGAACGGCGCCGGGATGTCGGTCAGCTCGTGGCCGAGGCCGCGCAGCAGCTCCACCGCCCGGTCGAGGCCGCGCTCGGCCGCGGGGTCCACTGCCGTCTCCGCGGCGAGCGGCTCACGCAGCACGCCGATGCGCAGCGAGCGCCCGCCTGCGGCGGCGCCGTCGAGATGCGCGAGATAGGACTCCGGCGCGGGGGCCGGCGGTACGAAATCGCCGGCCCGCGGCCCGGCGAGCAGATCGAGGCCGGCGGCCGCGTCCCGCACGCTCCGGGCGAGGATCCCGTCGG
>CAZHSL010000686.1:0-1500 GCA_964535185.1 uncultured Corynebacterium sp. | reverse complement strand
GAGGTGCACGACGTGGTGGGCCATGGGCTCGCCGCGATCCAGATGCAGGCGGACATCGCGCTGCACGTCGCGGACCGTCGGCCCGAGCAGGCCCGGGAGGCGCTGCGGGTGATCAGTCGCGCGAGCTTGGAGGCCCTCGCCGAGCTGCGGGCCACGCTCGCCGCGGTCGCCCCCGAGGGTGCCGAGGCCGAGTCCCGCGCGGCGACCCCTGGACTGCACCGCGTGGCGGACCTGTGCGCGCGGATGCGGGAGGCCG
The DNA here is from genome assembly GCA_964535185.1 of uncultured Corynebacterium sp. Classification (GTDB taxonomy): domain Bacteria; phylum Actinomycetota; class Actinomycetes; order Actinomycetales; family Dermabacteraceae; genus Brachybacterium. The sequence continues at coordinate 1,244 of CAZHSL010000686.1, read as the reverse complement.
GGATCGCGGTCGAGCTCGAGGTGGTCGGCGCGACCAGCGTGCTGCCCGCCGCAGCCGATGTCGCCGCCTACCGGATCATCCAGGAGTCGCTGACCAACGTGGCCAAGCACGCCGCCCGACGCTGCGCCCGGGTACGTATCGTGCACGGCGCCGAGGCGGTGGAGGTCGTGGTGCGCAGCGAGTGCGTGCCCGGTGAGGTGGTGCAGGAGGGGTTCGGGATCGCGGGGATGCGCCGTCGTGCGGCGGACGTCGGCGGTCGCTGCGAAGTCGCCGTGCAGGACGGGATCCTCGAGGTGCGCGCCCGGCTCCCCGTGGCCGCGTGATGCCGCGACTCGACTCGGGTCTGCGCCCGCTGACGTAGGCGAGGGGCCGCCCGGGAGCCGATGCCGGCGCAGGAGATCGACGGGAGGCTGGGGCCACCTTCGACCGAGAGGATCTCTCATGCTCACCGAGTCCATGACCCAGCTCATCGCCCACGGACCGTACGGGGACGGGGGCTGGCACGGCGGCTTCTTCTTCCCTGTGATCCCGCTGCTGTTCCTGCTCCTGTTCGTGGGTCTGTTCATCGTCGGCGGCATTCGGCGCCGCCGCTGGCACGCGGAGGCTCCCCGCCGTGACGCGGAGTCCGCGCTCGGTGAGCGCTACGCCCGTGGCGAGATCGACGAGGAGGAGTACCGCGCCCGTCGGGCGGTGCTGCGCGAGAAGGGCTGAACGGGCGGACGGCGCCGGGCCCGGGGGAGCATCCCTCGGGCCCGGTCCCGTCCCCGGCGCTGTCCTCGTCCCCGGCCGTCAGGACGCACCGCGCGAGCGCTGCGGAGGCGATGCCGGCACCGAGTAAGAGTCACAGATCACGTGAACCCGCTCACATCTTGACGCTGATCCGCGCGCTTCTGGTCACTGTGAGCCTAACCTCCTCGTCACGAGTAAAGGTCCAGGTGACTTTAACAGGAGGTGTCGTGATGGGTGCTCCGCTGTCGCTGGCGGTCTCGACCGTCATCTTCGCCCTTCGCCCACATCCTCGCACCCGTCTGCCGGTGCTCTGGGTGCCCCTCGTGCGACGCATCCGCCAGCCTCACCAGGGGCGATGGGCGCTGCCCGGCGGTCCGCTCGGTGAGGACGAGGGACTCGCCGCGTCGGCCGCGCGCACCCTGGGGGAGACCACCCGGCTCAGTCCGCGATACCTCGAGCAGCTCTACTCCTTCGGCGGTCTGGACCGGGCACCGACGGCCGCCGAGCGCACCGTC
>CAZHSL010000685.1:0-1501 GCA_964535185.1 uncultured Corynebacterium sp. | reverse complement strand
GCCAGCGGCGAGTCGAAGCTGACCAGCGAGGTGCCGGTCTGGCCGCCCTCGAACTGGGTGAGCACGGAGATGGTCGAGGGCGGCTCGACCGGGAAGGTCTGCCCGGCGTTCGGGCCCACCAGGATCTCCCGCTCCTCACGGGCCTTCAGGCCCATCGCGGCGACCTTCTCGACGGTGCCGAACAGGCTCACCAGCGTGGTGAAGTAGTACGGGCCGATGTCCAGCAGCGGGCCCGCGCCCTTGGCGAACAGGAACGCGGGGTTCGGGTGGAACACCTCGGGGCCCTGCCACTGCATGGAGGTCTGCGCGAACAGCGGGCGGCCGATCAGGCCGTCCAGGATGGCGCGCTTCGCGGTCTGGACGCCCGCGCCGAGCACGGTGTCGGGGGCGCAGCCCACGCGCAGACCGGCCTCGTCGGCCTGCGTGAGCAGTGCGGCGGTGGACTCGCGGTCCAGGCCCAGCGGCTTCTCCGTCCACACGTGCTTGCCGGCCGCGATCGCGGCGGAGGAGATCTCGGTGTGCACGGCCGGGATGGTGAGGTTCACGACGACCTGCACGTCCGGGTGGTCGAGCACGTCCTGCGCGGTGCCGGAGGCGGGCACGCCGTACTTCTGCGCCTGCGAGGCCGCGCGCTCGGTGTCCAGATCGCCCAGGATCAGCACCTTCACGTCCGGGAAGGCGGTGAGGTTCGTGAGGTACTGGTCCGAGATGACGCCGGCGCCGATGAAGCCGACGCCGACGGGGCCGGTGAACGGCTGCGGGGTGGGGGTGGTCATGCTGCGAGTCCTTCGTCGATCAGGAAGCGGTAGCTGTTCTCGACGTCCGCGAACACGTCGCCGGGGGCGTTGTCGTACTCGATGACGGCGTACTTCACGTTCGTCGCGGCCTTCATCGCCTCGACGGTGGGGACCTCGCCCTCGCCGGCGTGGCGCTGGTCCAGGCTCGAGGAGGAGAACTTCGGGGCGCCCGGCGCGAACGGGTTCGTCTCGGGCTTGATGCCGTCCTTGACGTGGATCGCGACGAGGCGGTCGCCGAGCTCCTCGACGAGCGCGACCACGTCCTGGCCGCCCACGAGCGCCCAGTACAGGTCCAGCTCGATCGCGACCGTCGGATCCACCAGCGACAGGAAGCGCTGGTAGGCGGTCTTTCCGTCGAAGTCCGCGAGGAACTCCTGGGCGTGGTTGTGGTAGCCGACGGTGAGGCCGAACTCCTTCGCCTTCTCCGAGGCGGCGTTGAGGCGATCGGCGATGTCCTTCACGCCGTCCTCGGTGAGCCAGCGCTCGGTGGGGACCATCGGGTCGATGACCGTCTTCATGCCGATCTCGGCCGCGGCCTCGAACACCACCTCGTTGGCCGGGGTGGGGATGGAGCCGTCCGGGGTCCACAGCTCGTCCGAGAGCAGCGGGGCGTGACCGGTGGGGGAGGCCAGGCCCGAGGCGTCCAGGGCGGCGCGGATCTCCTTCGGGCGGCGCACGAAGTCGAAGGCCTCGACGTTCTTCAG
>CAZHSL010000684.1:0-1506 GCA_964535185.1 uncultured Corynebacterium sp. | reverse complement strand
CGACGAGGCCGACACCGCCGCGCTGGACGCGCACCTCGGCGGCCAGGTGCTGCAGAGCGCGGACATCCCCTTCGGCGCCGGCGAGATCATCGGCGTCGTCGTCGCGCTGATCATCCTCGCGATCGTGTTCCGCTCGCTGATCCCCGCGGTCATCCCGATCATCACCGCGGTGGTCGGCGTGGGCGTGTCGATGCTGGCCCTGGTGGCCCTCTCCGCCGGGATCGACATCCCCTCGGTGACCACCGCGCTGGGCGCGATGCTCGGGCTCGCCGTGGGCATCGACTACGCCCTGTTCATCCTCTCCCGCCATCGCGACCAGCTCAGCCAGGGAGACGATGTGCACGAATCGATCGGCAAGGCGCTGGCCACCTCCGGCAGCGCCGTCATCTTCGCCGGCATGACGGTGATCATCGCCCTGGTGGGCCTGTTCATCACCGGGATCCCCTTCCTCACGGTGATGGGCGTGGCCGCGGCCGCGACCGTCGCGCTGTCGGTCGTGGTGGCGCTGACCATGCTCCCGGCGATGATGGGGATCCTGGGCGAGCGGCTGCGGCCCCGCCGGATCCGTCGCCTGATGGCGGACAACGGCGGGACCGTCCCCGCCCCCGATCCCCGGCAGCGGCCGCGCCGCAGCCTGGGCCGCGCCTGGGTCACCCTCGTGACGAAGGTGCCGGCCCTGACCATCCTGGTGGTGATCGTCGGCGTCGGCGCCCTCGCCCTGCCGCTGAAGGACCTCGAGCTCGCCCTGCCGGATCTGGGCACCGAACCGAAGGGCACCGACGCCCGCGACACCTACGACCTGGTGGCCGAGGAGTTCGGCCCCGGCTACAACGGCCCCCTGCTGGTCACGGCCGACATCATCAACACCACCGACCCCCTCGGGGTGGTCGAGGAGCTCGAGAGCGACGTCGCCTCCCTCGACCACGTCAAGGAGATCCAGACGGCGACCCCGAACCGGGGCGCCGACATGGCCGTGGTGGTGGTCATCCCCGAGGGCGGTCCCACCGACCAGTCCACCAAGGACCTGGTCGCCGAGCTGCGGGGCAGCGCCGAGGAATGGGAGGACGAGCTGTCGATCTCGGATGTCACCGTCACCGGCGCGACCGCCGTGGGCATCGACGTCACCGACAAGCTCTCGAGCGCGCTGCTGCCCTTCGCGCTGTTCGTCGTCGGGCTCTCCCTGATCCTGCTGGCGCTGGTGTTCCGCTCGATCTGGGTGCCGCTCAAGGCGTCGGTCGGCTACCTCTTCTCCGTCGCCGCGGCGTTCGGCGTCACCGCGATGGTGTTCGAGTACGGATGGTTCAACGGCCCGCTGTTCGTGGACGTGAACGGGCCGGTGGTCTCCTTCATGCCGATCATGGTGATGGGTGTGCTGTTCGGCCTGGCCATGGACTACGAGGTGTTCCTCGTGTCCAGGATGCGCGAGGAGTTCGTCCACACCGGCGATGCGCGCGGCGCGATCGAGCGGGGCTTCACCGCGAACGCCCCGGTGGTCACCGCCGCCGC
>CAZHSL010000683.1:0-1515 GCA_964535185.1 uncultured Corynebacterium sp. | reverse complement strand
GCGTACATTCGGGTTCGCACGGAGGTAGCTCATGACCACTGGCGTGAAGATCCTGATCGGGACGATCCTCGGGTTCCTTGCGGTCGCGTATTCCTGGATCTTCCGGGCGAAGAAGGTGCAATCCGCCGGGGGCGAGGAGCGCTAACGACGCTATCGTTCGCCCATGAGCGCATTGACCTTCTGCTGGACAATAGCGGGGTCGACGGTGAGGAACCAGAGCTGCTGGTCGTACAAGTCGTCCCACATCATCCCCTCGGTGGCAGCTGGTAGCGTTTCCACAACGAGTGATTGACTGGTGCACTGACCACGGTATGTGGACGCCAGCTCAAGCAGGGTGTCCAGCGAGAGATCGGTCTTGAAGTGACTGCCGAGTGTGCCGAATCCGATGCGCAGCAGGTCCGTCGGCTGCGCTGACCCCACCGCTGCCAGCACTGCCGAGAAGACCTGTTGCTGGCGATGCATGCGCCCGAAATCGCCATCATCCCCACCCCGATACCGGGCGTAGAGCACGGCGTGTTCGCCATCGAGATGCAGCTGGCCGGCTGCGAATGCGGTGCCCTCGATCTCGAATGCCGCGGGATTGGTCACGGTCACGCCCCCTACCGCATCGATCACGTTGGCCGCACCGGAGAAGTCGATGAGGCCATAGGCGTCGATCGGGATGCCCAGGAGTTGTTCGACCATGCCTGTCTGGAGGGGGACACCACCTTCCATCAAGGCATGGTTGATCTTGGTTTCGCCGATACCGGGGATGTTGACCCGGGTATCGCGAGGGATGCTCAGCAGCCGGCACGAACCACTGGCGGGATCGAGCCGAAGCACGACGATGATATCGGCGCGAACGGCATCGATCTCCTCTCCCGGGCGCGCGTCTGATCCCAGCAGCAGGATCGTCATCGGCGATCCTGGCGATGCTCCGGCATACGCCACTGCCGGGATCATGGAGCCCAGGACTATCGCAAAAACCAGCATTATTGACACATAACGACGATAAAATATCTGCATATCCGACAACCTTCGGAGAGACGAATAAACATATACGATAGTCCTGCATCAAAAATAGCAAATAGCATCATCAATTGCAATAGTCCACAGGAGTGAATTTCCTAACCAGATCAATTTTGATGAAAACTCTCGATATTCTCGATTTTCCAGACGTTGACGTGGTGGCGAGGTTGTCGCAAGAACCGCCCCGGTCGGGTAGAGTGAGAGATGGCGCAAGTTGCGCTGGTCAATTAAATGATTGAGGCATCTTCCGTTTTCTCGCCGTTTGCTGGAGTCCCGTTTGTCCTCTCTCTCGTTCGAATCCTCGACACCTCACCGCAAGGAAACCCTGTGGACTGTCTTCCGGCAGTTTTTCGCGCATTACGCGCCGCATCGCCGGCTCTTTGCGCTTGATTTCGGGTGCGCCATCCTCTCCGGGTTGATGGAGCTCGGGTTCCCGATCGCCGTCAGTCTCTTTATTGACAAGCTTCTTCCCGAGGGAAACTGGGAGATCATCGGCGCGGCCTCGCT
>CAZHSL010000682.1:0-1515 GCA_964535185.1 uncultured Corynebacterium sp. | reverse complement strand
GCTTCTGGCGCACCCGCGCCTACGGCGACTTCTGGTCCTACATGCTGGTGGCCGAAGGCGCGGTCGATGCGGCCTGCGAGCCGGAGCTCGCCCTGCACGACATGGTCGCCCTGGTGCCCATCGTCACCGAGGCCGGCGGCCGCTTCACCTCGCTCGCCGGGGAGGACGGCCCCTTCGGCGGGGACGCGGTGGCCACCAACGGGCACCTGCACGAGGAGATCCTCGAGGCGCTCGCCGCCCGCGACTCCTGAGCGGGCGTCCACGGAGGGATCTCGTGACCGGGCCTTCAGGTCTGCTCGGTAGACTCGGGGCGCCGTGACCCCGAACCGTGAAAGGGACCCCTACTCCATGACCGTCAAGCGCGTCGCACTCCTGACCGCCGGTGGCTACGCCCCCTGCCTGTCCTCCGCCGTCGGCGGCCTCATCGAGCGGTACACCGAGCTGGTGCCCGACGTCGAGATCATCGCCTACAAACACGGCTACTGGGGGCTCCTCTCCGGCGAGAAGCTCGTGGTCGACGACGAGGTGCGCGCGAAGGCGGGCCTGCTGCACAACTACGGCGGCTCCCCCATCGGCAACTCCCGCGTGAAGCTCACCAACACGAAGGACCTCGTCGAGCGGGGCCTGATCCAGGAGGGCGAGAACGCCCTCGAGGTCGCGGCGAACAAGCTCAAGGACGATGGTGTCGACGTGTTGCACACCATCGGCGGCGACGACACCAACACCACCGCTGCGGACCTGGCGAAGTACCTCCACGACAACGGCCACGACCTGCAGGTGGTGGGCCTGCCCAAGACGATCGACAACGACATCGTGCCGATCCGCCAGTCGCTCGGCGCGAAGTCCGCCGCGGAGCAGACCAGCATCTTCGCCCAGAACATCATCGCCGAGCACGGCTCGAACCCGAAGATGCTCATCATCCACGAGATCATGGGCCGTGCCTGCGGCTACCTCACCGCGCAGGCGGCGGAGTACTACCAGGACTGGCACTCGAAGCAGGAGTGGCTGCCCGGGATCGGCCACCGCGCCGAGCGCTGGGACGTCCACGCCGTGTTCCTGCCCGAGCTGAAGCTCGACATCGAGGCCGAGGCCGAGCGCCTCAAGGCCGTCATGGACGACGCCGGCTGCGTGAACATCTTCCTCTCCGAGGGCGCGGGCATCCCCGAGATCGTCGCCGAGATGCAGGCCCGCGGCGAGGAGCCGGAGAAGGACCCCTTCGGCCACGTCAAGATCGACACCATCAACCCCGGCCAGTGGTTCGCGAAGCAGTTCGCGGAGAAGCTCGGCGCCGAGAAGGTCATGGTCCAGAAGTCCGGCTACTTCTCCCGCTCCGCGAAGGCGAACCCCGAGGACCTCCGCCTGATCAAGTCGATGACCGACTACGCCGTGCAGGTCGCCCTCGAGGGCGGCTCGGGCCTGATCGGCCACGACGAGGAGCGCGGGGACGTGCTGCGCGCCGTCGAGTTCGAGCGGGTCGCCGGCCACAAGGCCTTCGACGTCTCCCAGCCCTGGTTC
>CAZHSL010000681.1:0-1517 GCA_964535185.1 uncultured Corynebacterium sp. | reverse complement strand
CCTCGATCCCGTTCATCTCCGGCATGCGCACGTCCATGAGGATCACGTCGGGTCGCAGCCGGGCCGCCTGCGCGACGGCCTCCTTCCCCGTGGTGGCCTGGCCCACCACGCGCAGGTCAGGCTGGGCGTCGAGCAGGGCTGCGAAGCCGGCGCGCACCATCGCGGCGTCGTCGGCGATCAGGACGGTGATCGTCACGAGGGCTCCTCGGGGACGGCGGTGAGCGGCAGACGGGCCAGGACGGTCCAGCCCCCGTCGGGAGCGGGGCCGTGCTCGAGCGTCCCGGTCAGGCGGGCCACGCGCTCCTGCATCCCGCGCAGGCCGCTGCCGGAGCCCGGAGGGGCGGGAGGCGGCGGCGAGGGCGGGATCCCATTGTGCACGCGGAGCGTGACGGCCTCGGGATCGACCTCCACGTCGAGCTCGATCCCGGCGCCGGGGGCGTGGCGGATCGCGTTGCTCAGCGCCTCCTGCGCCACCCGGTAGGTGGTCAGGTCCACGGCGGCGGGCAGCTCGGCGGGCAGCTCGTCCCTCCGCAGCTCCACGCTCGCGCCGGCGCGGCGGAAGCCCTCCACCAGCTCGGGGATGTCGGCGGCCCCCTGCTGCGGGGCCAGCTCGGGCACGTGGTCCTCGGTGCGCAGCACCCCCAGCAGGCGGCGCATCTCCGCGAGCGAGTCGCGGGCGTTGCGGGCGATCTCCTCGAACTCGGCCGCGGCCTCGGGGGAGAGGTCGGGGATCCGGTAGCGGGCCGTGGAGGCCTGCACCTGGGTCAGGGCGGTGCTGTGGGCGACCACGTCGTGCAGCTCCCGAGCGATCCTGGTGCGCTCCTCGACCAGCAGCCGCCTCTCGTGCTCGGCCGCCGAGAGCCGGCGTTCGCGGTCCAGCTCCTCGCCCACGCGCAACCGGCTGGACAGCAGGATCGCCACGAGGAAGACCGCCGTCGTCACGGACGTGGCCACGACGAGATCCGCACCGGAGCCGTTCGCCCGGTCCAGCAGCGGCGCGGCCAGGAGCGGGACGACGTGCCCGACGGCGAGCGGCACCGCACCGGCCCACCAGCCGTGCAGAGCCGTCGTGACCAGCACGAACAGCGAGAAACCGATCATCGCCGGCACCGACCACGGCCACGGCCAGGCCGAGGCGCCCTGCAGCGAGACGAGCGGCAGGATCCAGACCGCGAGGACGGCGAGCACGCTCGCCGAGCGCGGCCGCGACAGCGTCAGGAGCGAGGAGCCCGCCAGCGCCGCGCCGAGCGGCACGGCGAACACGATCGGGGTGGCATAGAGCGCGGCATGGAGGGGGACGGTGACGCTGAAGAGCGCGAGCGCCGCGACCATCAGCAGGATCGGCGCCGCCGGCCGCGCCGCGGCGTCGTCGGTGCGCCCGGCCGGCTCCGGCGCGCGCGGATCCTCGCGCCGGCGATCGCTGGGGAGGGTCATCCGTCGATGGTAGGGACGTCGCCCGCGATGCGCATCGCCCGGAAGGACCACGTCGGAGTGCGCTCCGCCGGCAGCGGTCACCG
>CAZHSL010000680.1:0-1517 GCA_964535185.1 uncultured Corynebacterium sp. | reverse complement strand
CGGACCTCGACGCCGCTGTCGCGCAGGTTCAGCGCGTGGGCGTGGCCCTGGGAGCCGAAGCCGACGACGGCGACCTTCTTGCCCTGGATGATGGACAGGTCGGCGTTGTCGTCGTAGAAGATCTCAGCCACGATGTGCTCCTTCGTTGTGGGGTGCGGGCGACAGGTCGATCCTATCGCCGAGTGTCTTGGATGGTGAGCGGCCGTCTCAGCTGTGGAGACGGCCGCTCGGCAGGCGCGGAGCGGGCCGCTCAGCCCAGCAGGCTGCGGTCCGTGATCGCTCGTCCGCCGCGGCCGATGGCGACCTCGCCGGACTTCACGATCTCGCGGATGCCGAAGGACTCGAGCATCCCCAGCAGCGCAGTGAGCTTGTCCTGCGTGCCGGTGGCCTCGATGGTCACCGAGTCGGCGGCCGCGTCGACCACCTTCGCCCGGAACATCTGCACGATCTCCAGCACCGAGGTCCGGGTCGCGTTGTCGGCGGTGACCTTGATGAGGATCAGCTCGCGCTGCACGGTGGTGCGGGCGTCGAACTGGACGATCTTGAGCACGTTGACGAGCTTGTTGAGCTGCTTGGTGATCTGCTCGAGCCGGTGCTGCTCGACGTCGACCACCACCGTGATGCGGGAGATCTCCGGGTGCTCGGTCGGTCCGACGGCGAGGGAGGAGATGTTGTAGCCGCGGCGCGAGAACAGCGCGGTGACGCGGGTGAGCGCACCGGGCTTGTTCTCCACCAGGACCGAGAGGGTCTGGCTGCCGGGGGTCATCACGTAGTCCGTGGTGCTCGCCCCCGACGTGGTCTGGCCGGTGTTCTGGTCGGTCGGATTCGTGGTCATGATCAGATGTCCCTCTCCCACTCGGGGCTCATGCCCTGCGCGATCTGGATCTCGTCGTTGGAGACGCCGGCCGGCACCATGGGCCACACCATCGCGTCGGCGCTGACGGTGAAGTCCACGACCACCGGGCGGTCGTCGATCTCCATCGCCTTCGTGATGGTCGCGTCGATGTCCTCGTCGCGCTCGCAGCGCAGGCCCACGCAGCCGTAGGCCTCGGCGAGCTTCACGAAGTCGGGGACGCGCTGGGAGCCGTGCCCGGTGTTCAGCTCGGTGTTCGAGTAGCGCTGGTCGTAGAACAGGTTCTGCCACTGGCGCACCATGCCCAGGCTCGAGTTGTTGATGACCGCGACCTTGATCGGGATGTTGTTGATGACGCAGGTGGCCAGCTCCTGGTTGGTCATCTGGAAGCAGCCGTCGCCGTCGATCGACCAGACCGTCTTGTCCGGCCGGCCCACCTTCGCCCCCATCGCCGCCGGCACCGAGTAGCCCATGGTGCCCAGGCCCCCGGAGTTCAGCCAGGTGTAGGGGTGCTCGTACTTGATGAACTGCGCGGACCACATCTGGTGCTGTCCCACGCCGGCCACGAAGATCGAGTCCGAGCCGGAGATCTCGCCGATGCGGGAGATGACCTTCTGCGGGGCGGTGAAGCCGTCCTCGGTCGCGGTCCAGCCCAGCGGGTAGT
>CAZHSL010000679.1:0-1518 GCA_964535185.1 uncultured Corynebacterium sp. | reverse complement strand
CCTTGAGGCGGGAGAGCACCTTGACCGCGGTGCCCTCGCCCTCGCGCAGCAGGCCCAGCAGGATGTGCTCGGTGCCGATGTAGTTGTGCCCCAGCTGCAGCGCCTCGCGCAGGCTCAGCTCGAGCACCTTCTTCGCCCGGGGCGTGAAGGGGATGTGGCCGGACGGGGTCTGGTTGCCCTCGCCGATGATGTCGCGAACCTGCTCGCGCACGGCGTCGAGCGTGACCCCGAGGGCCTCGAGCGCCTTGGCGCCGACCCCCTCGTTCTCGTGGATCAAGCCCAGCAGGATGTGCTCGGTGCCGATGTAGTTGTGGTTCAGCAGCCGCGCCTCGTCCTGCGCCAGGACGACGACGCGACGGGCGCGATCGGTGAAGCGTTCGAACATGGTCCTCCCCCGTCCGGTGGTGGTGATGGATCGAGACTACGCGGATCCGCGCGGGATGCACCCCCTGTTCGCCGCTGGCGTGACCGCTGTTCGCCGAGGGCATGACCGCCTGCCGCACCCGGCACCGCTTCGGCGTCCCCAGGGACCCGCGACCGACCCTGCGGTCGGACTCCCTGCGCCGGCCGCGGCTCGCCCGTAGCATGAGCTGGATCACCACGAGAGCACGTCCCAGCAGAAGGAGCTCCCCATGGGCGCCATCGTCGGCGGCATCATCCTCTTCGTCCTCGGAGCGATCGCCCGCTTCGCACTCGAGATCGACCTGCCGGGCGTGGACTCGGGGATGCTCGGCACCATCCTGATGGTCGCGGGCGGCGTGCTGTTCCTGGTCGGCCTGCTTCTGATGCTGCGCTCGCGCAGGACGGTGGTGAACACCCAGAGCGCCCCGGGGCACACGGTCTCCGAGCGCCGGGACCCGCCCGCCCGCTGACCATCCGCGCGATCGCCCGGCCGGCAGCCGCACGCCCCGCCGGCCGGCGGCGCCGCGCACGCGCGGGAGCCGTCGGCGGGACGCCACGGACGCCTGCGGAGTCGGGATACGCTGAGGGGACGACCGCCCGGGGTCGCGCACGGCAGCGCCGGCCGACCGCGGGGCGAGTGACGCGCAGCGAATGGAGAGACATGGCAGACCTGGACGTGACCCGCGCAGATGCAGTGCTGATCGGCGGCGGGATCGCCAGTGCGACCCTCGCCGCGATGCTCACCGAGCTCGAGCCGAGATGGAAGATCGTGGTGCTCGAGCGCCTCCACACCCTGGGCGCGGAGTCCAGCGACGGCTGGAACAACGCCGGCACCGGCCACAGTGCGCTGTGCGAGCTGAACTACACCCCGCAGGACGTGGACGGCTCGGTCAGCCCCGCCAAGGCGATCTCGATCAACGAGCAGTTCCAGGTCTCCCGTCAGTTCTGGGCGCACCTGGTGGAGAACGACCGCATCGGCGACCCGTCCGCGTTCATCCACACCGTCCCTCACATGAGCTTCGTGCACGGGATGGAGAACGTCGACTACCTGCGTCGGCGCCATGAGGCACTCACCTCGAACCCGCTGTTCGACCGGATGGAGTTCACCACCGAGCA
>CAZHSL010000678.1:0-1523 GCA_964535185.1 uncultured Corynebacterium sp. | reverse complement strand
CCTACCTGCTGGACGTGAAGGTGGTCCAGGGCGTCGGCTGGACGCTGCTGCTGACCGTGCTGTCGATGGTGCTGGGCACGATCGTGGCGCTCACCGCCGCGATCATGCGCCGCAGCGACAACCCGGTGCTGCGCGGCGTGAGCTGGGCGTACATCTTCGTCTTCCGCGGCATCCCGGTGTACACCCAGCTGGTGTTCTGGGGCCTGTTCACGGTGATCGTGCCCAAGATCGTGATCGGCGTGCCCTTCGGGCCGGAGCTGTGGAGCTTCTCCACGCGCGACCTGCTCACCGCCTTCTGGGCCGCCGTGATCGGCCTGGGGCTGAACGAGGGCGCCTACCTCGCGGAGATCATCCGCTCGGGCCTGAACTCCGTGGACCGGGGGCAGTCCGAGGCGTCGAAGGCGCTGGGCATGAGCAACGGGACGATCCTGCGCCGGATCATCGTCCCGCAGGCGATGCGCGTGATCGTCCCGCCGCTGGGCAACGAGACCATCGGCATGCTGAAGACGACCTCGCTCGTGCTCGCGGTGCCCTTCACCCTGGATCTCACCTTCGCCACCAACGGCATCGCCAACAAGCTGTTCACCCCGATCCCGCTGCTCATCGTCGCGGCGCTGTGGTACCTCGCGATCACCAGCGTGCTCATGGTGGGCCAGCACTACCTCGAGCGGTACTTCGGCCGCGGCTTCGACGCCCGCACCCCGACCGCGGGCCGCGGCCGCTCCCGCCAGGCCGCCGTGAACAGCGCCGGCACCACCCCGCACGACCCGCTCCCGGAGGTGGAGCTGTGATGACCCAGACCCCCGAGAGTCCCTCCCGCCCCGTCATCGAGGTCGAGCAGGTCCACAAGTCCTTCGGCGACCTCCACGTGCTGAAGGGCTGCGACCTCACGGTGCACGCCGGCGAGGTGGCAGTGCTGGTGGGCCCCTCCGGCTCCGGCAAGTCCACGCTGCTGCGCTGCATCAACCAGCTCGAGGAGCCCAGCGCCGGTCGCGTCCTCATCGACGGCGAGGTGCAGGGGTACCGGCCCGACGCCCTGCCCGACGGCCGCTGGCAGAAGCTCACCAGCAGGGAGATCGCCGCCCAGCGCTCCCGCATCGGCATGGTCTTCCAGCGCTTCCACCTCTTCCCGCACCTCACCGCGCTCGGCAACGTGATGGAGGCCCCGGTCCAGGTGCGCGGCCTGCCGAAGGCCGCGGCGGAGTCGACCGCGCGCGAGCTGCTGGAGCGGGTGGGCCTGGCGGACCGCGCCGACCACTACCCCTCGGAGCTCTCCGGCGGGCAGCAGCAGCGCGTCGCCATCGCCCGGGCGCTCGCGATGGACCCCGAGCTGATGCTCTTCGACGAGCCCACCAGCGCCCTGGACCCGGAACTGGTCTCGGAGGTGCTCGCGGTGCTCAAGGACCTCGCGGCCGACGGCATGACCATGGTCGTGGTGACCCATGAGATGGGCTTCGCCCGCGAGGTCGCCGACCAGGTGGTGTTCATGGACGAGGGCCGCATCATCGAGCGCGGCACCCCCG
>CAZHSL010000677.1:0-1527 GCA_964535185.1 uncultured Corynebacterium sp. | reverse complement strand
CCGCGCCCAGGCCGCCGAGCTGTACGGCTCCCAGTACGTGCCGGACAAGCCCCGCTACTACCAGAACAAGTCCCAGGCCGCGCAGGAGGCGCACGAGGCGATCCGCCCCGCGGGCGATCACTTCCGCACCCCCGCCGAGGTGGCCGGACAGCTCGCGGGCGACGAGTTCCGCCTCTACGAGCTGATCTGGAAGCGCACCATCGCCTCCCAGATGGCCGACGCCAAGGGCACCACCTCGACCGTGGAGCTGCTGCTGGAGAAGGGCGGCCGCGCCGCGACGTTCCGCGCCGCCGGCACCGTGATCACCTTCCGCGGCTTCCTCGCCGCGTACGAGGAGGGCCGCGACGCCAGCCGCTACGGGGACGACGCCGACAAGGGCTCGGACAAGCGCCTGCCGCAGATGGAGGAGGGCCAGAGCCTGGAGACCCGCGAGCTCGCCCCGGACGGCCACTCCACCACCCCGCCGCCCCGCTACACGGAGGCCTCCCTCGTCCGTGCTCTCGAGGACCGCGGCATCGGCCGCCCCTCGACCTACGCCTCCACCGTGGCGACCGTGCAGGATCGCGGCTACGTGCTGCGCCGCGGCACCGCGCTCGTGCCCAGCTGGACCGCCTTCGCGGTGGTGCGGCTGCTGGAGGAGCACTTCGGGCCGTTCATCGACTACGACTTCACCGCCCAGATGGAGCAGCAGCTGGACCGCATGGCCCAGGGCGACCTCGCGCGCGCGGAGTACCTGAAGAACTTCTACCTCTCCGACGGCTCCGACGGCCCGATCGGTCTCAAGCCCATGGTCGACGACCTCGGCGAGATCGACGCCCGCGCGATCAACAGCATCGAGATCGGCGAGGGGATCACCCTGCGGGTGGGCCGCTACGGCGCCTACGTCGAGCAGATCGCCCGTGACGAGAACGGCACCCCGGTCGAGGGTGCGGAGCCGCGCCGCGCGAACGTCTCCGACGAGGTCGCACCGGACGAGCTGACGGTCGAGAAGGCCAAGGAGCTGCTCGAGCGCGCCAAGGACGACGGCCGTGTGCTGGGCACCGATCCGGAGACGGGCCACGAGATCGTCGCCAAGGACGGCCGCTACGGCCCCTACGTCACCGAGGTCCTGCCGGAGCAGGTGACGGCCGACGGCAAGAAGATCCCGAAGACCAAGCAGCCGAAGCCCCGCACCGGTTCGCTGCTGAAGTCGATGGACCTGTCCACCGTCACCCTCGAGGACGCCCTGAAGCTGCTGAGCCTGCCGCGCGTGGTCGGCACCGCGGCCGACGGGGTGGAGATCACCGCCCAGAACGGGCGCTACGGCCCGTACATGAAGAAGGGCACCGATTCGCGCTCCCTGGAGACGGAGGAGCAGATCTTCTCGATCACCCTCGAGGAGGCCGAGAAGATCTACGCCCAGCCCAAGACGCGCGGACGGGCCGCCGCGAAGCCGCCGCTGAAGGAGCTGGGCACCGATCCGACCAGCGAGAAGCCGATCGTGATCAAGGACGGCCGCTTCGGCCCGTACATCACCGACGGCACCAC
>CAZHSL010000676.1:0-1528 GCA_964535185.1 uncultured Corynebacterium sp. | reverse complement strand
TGTGTCCGTGGAACTCGACGGTGAGGGTGCGCCGGCCCAGCCAGGTCTGATCGGCCAGGTCGAAGCCGTAGGGGTGGGCCATCACCGCGGCGTCGAGCCCCTCGAAGGCGCCCTCGCGCGCCATGTACTCCTTCCCGGTGTGGCCCTCCTCGGCGGGGGTCCCCAGGAGCACCACCCGTCCCGGCACGGCCGACGGGTCGGTCCTGGCCAGCGCGGCCAGCGCCAGGAAGGCACCCAGCCCCATCACCGCGATGACGTTGTGCCCGCAGCCGTGGCCGATGCCGGGCAGCGCGTCGTACTCGGCCAGGATCGCCAGCGTGGGCGCATCGTCCGCCTCGCCGCCGGCGCCGCGGATCTCCGCCCGCACCGCCGTGTCCAGACCGTGCACCCCCACCTGCGCCTCGATGCCGCGGGCGGTGAGGTGATCGGCGATCGCGCGGGCCGAGCGGTGCTCCTCGAAGGCGACCTCCGGATGCTCGGCGAGGTCGAGCATCAGCGTGACCATCTCCTGCGCGTCGGCCGCGACCTGTCGTTCGAGCTGCTCGTGGAGCTGAGCGGAGGCGCCCGCGAAGGCGGAGCCGGGATGGGAGGAGGTGCGCATCGCCGCTTCGCGCTCCTCGTCGAGCTGGCGGAGGTAGGCGGTGGACACCTCGGAGTGGTGCGCGTCATCGCGCGCCGCGGAGTGTGCAGACATGCCGACGAGGATAGGCAGAGGGGACGGCCCGGGTCACCACGCCCAGCGCAGCGGGCGCACGGACCCGCCCCAGGGGACACCCCGCGCGGTTCCGGATTCCGTTCGCGGGCAGCGGCGACTAGCCTCGATATCCCCCGTCGACGACCCGTCCCCTCCGCGGAAGAGGCCCTCCCATGTCACAGCTCAGCGCACTGGTCGACCCCGCCGCCATCGCCCTCGACGCCCCGGCCGAGGACTGGCGCGAGGCGATCCGCGTCTCCGGGGACCTGCTGGTCTCCACCGGGGCCACCGAGAGCGCGTACACGGACGCGATGATCCGCACCGTCGAGCAGCACGGCCCGTACATCGTGCTCGCCCCCGGCTTCGCGCTCGCGCACTCGCGGCCCGACGAGTCGGTGCACAGCACGGCGCTGTCGTTCGTGCGGCTGGCCGAGCCGGTCGCCTTCGGCCACGAGGCCAACGACCCGGTGACGCTGGTGATGGCGCTCGCCGCGGCCGACGCCTCCGCGCACCAGGAGGCGCTCGCGGCCCTCGCCGGCGTGCTCGCGGATCCGCAGGGTCGCCGTGCCCTGGACACGGCCGTCACCGAGAACGATGTGCTCGCCGCCCTCGGAGCGGAGGAGAGCCGTGCGGAGACCGGGACGGACTCCGTCGACCCGTCGGCCGCCGTCCCCTCGGGCGCTGCTGCAGCCCCGTCCGCCGCTGCCGGGGAGCGGGCGCCCGACGACCCGAACGCGGTCCCCTCCAAGGGCCTGCTCCTCACCGTGTGCGGCAACGGACTGGGCACCAGCCTGTTCCTCAAGAACACCGCCGAGCAGGTGCTGGATCGCTGGG
>CAZHSL010000675.1:0-1530 GCA_964535185.1 uncultured Corynebacterium sp. | reverse complement strand
TCCCTTGGACATCACCGTGTACTCGAAGCCCCTCTGCGTGCAGTGCGATGCGACCAAGCGCGCCCTGAACAAGGCGGGCATCGCCTACGACGTCGTCGACATCACGGAGGACGCCGACGCCCTGGCGAAGGTCAAGTCCCTCGGCTACGTCCAGGCCCCGGTCGTCATCACCTCCGAGGACCACTGGTCCGGCTTCCGCCCGGACAAGATCAAGGCGCTCGCGGGCGTCGGTGCGCAGCAGCGCGCCGCGACCGCGATCTGAGAGGCAGGGGAGGAGCGTCGGGGTGACCAGGCTCGTCTACTTCTCCTCGGTGTCCGGCAACACGAAGCGCTTCGTCGAGAAGCTCGGGATGCCGGCGCATCGGATCCCTCTCTACCCGAAGGACGAACACCTCGTCGTCGATGAGGATTTCGTCCTGATGACTCCGACCTACGGCGGGGGCAACGGCCGGGGAGCCGTCCCCAAGCAGGTCATCAAGTTCCTCAACGACGAACGCAACCGGAAGCACATCCGGGGCGTGATCGGTGCGGGGAACACCAACTTCGGGGAGGCCTACTGCCTGGCCGGCGACATCATCGCCCGCAAGTGCGAGGTCCCCCACATGTACCGGTTCGAACTGTTCGGCACTCCGCGTGACGTGACGCGGGTCCACGAAGGATTGGAAGAGTTTTGGCGACACTGACCGAGATGCCCCCGGTCGAGCACAACAGGCAGCTCGACTACCACGCGCTCAACGCGATGCTGAATCTGTACGGTCCCGACGGGAAGATCCAGTTCGACAAGGACCGCGAGGCTGCGCGGGAGTACTTCCTGCAGCACGTGAACCCCAACACCGTCTTCTTCCACTCGCTGCGCGAGAAGATGGACTACCTGGTCGAGAACAACTACTACGAGCAGGGCGTGCTCGACCAGTACGACTTCTCCTTCATCGAGTCGCTCTCCGAGCAGGCCTACGCGAAGAAGTTCCGCTTCCCCACCTTCCTGGGCGCCTTCAAGTACTACACCTCGTACACGCTGAAGACGTTCGACGGCGAGCGGTACCTGGAGCGCTTCGAGGACCGCGTGGTGATGGTCGCCCTGGCGCTGGCCCGCGGTGACGAGGTGCTGGCCCGCAACCTGGTCGACGAGATCCTCGACGGCCGCTTCCAGCCGGCCACCCCCACCTTCCTCAACGCCGGCAAGGCCCAGCGCGGCGAGCTCGTCTCCTGCTTCCTGCTGCGCGTCGAGGACAACATGGAGTCCATCGGCCGCTCGATCAACTCCGCGCTGCAGCTGTCCAAGCGCGGCGGCGGTGTGGCCCTGCTGCTGTCGAACCTCCGTGAGTACGGGGCGCCGATCAAGCACATCGAGAACCAGTCCAGCGGTGTCATCCCCGTGATGAAGCTGCTCGAGGACTCTTTCTCCTACGCCAACCAGCTGGGGGCCCGCCAGGGCGCCGGTGCGGTGTACCTCAACGCCCACCACCCGGACATCCTGCGCTTCCTCGACACCAAGCGCGAGAACGCCGACGAGAAGATCCGCATCAAGAC
>CAZHSL010000674.1:0-1533 GCA_964535185.1 uncultured Corynebacterium sp. | reverse complement strand
CGTGCGCCACGAGCACGAGTGGACCGTGTGGCAGGACCTCGCCCTGCCCGAGGACAAGGTGCTGGTGCCCGGCATCGTCTCCCACGCCACCAACGTCGTCGAGCACCCCGAGCTGGTCGCCCAGCGCCTGCTGCGCTTCGCGGAGCTGGTGGGGCCCGAGCGCGTGATCGGCTCGACCGACTGCGGCCTCGGCGGGCGCATCCACCCGCAGATCGCCTGGGCGAAGCTGGAGTCCCTGGTCGAGGGCGCCCGGATCGCCTCGCAGCGCCTCTGACGCACGCCGGCCGGCGGCGAAGTGTTCACCTGGTGGTCACACGGACGTGGTCCGGATGACCTCCGCGCGGAGCATCATCGGGAGCGTGAGGATTCTCTTCGTGACCGAATCGTTCCTTCCGCACATGAACGGCGTGACGGGCTCCGTGCTCCGCGTCGCCGACCACTTCGCCGCCACCGGCGACGACCTCGGGATCATCGCCCCCGCCTGGCCTGGCGCGGATGATCATCTGCGCACCTCGTGCGGCCGACGGGTGCCGGTGCACCGTGTCGCCTCCGCGCCGATGCCCGGCTACTCCGCGGTGCGCATCGCCCCCACCAGCGCTTCGGCGCTGCGTCGGCGCATCGACGAGTTCCGGCCCGACGTCATCCATCTCGCTTCGCCGATGATCCTCGGCGGCCGCGCCGCGGTCGCGGCGCAGAAGGCCGGCGTGCCCACGGTCGCCGTCTACCAGACGGACGTTCCCGGATACACGGCGCGGTACGGCATGCCTTTCCTGGAGAGCGCCAGCTGGCAGCTGCTGCGGGACGTGCACAACCGGGCGACCGTGAACCTCGCCCCCTCGAACGCGACCCGCGACGAGATGCTCGCCCGCGGCGTCGAGCGGGTGCAGCTGTGGCGGCGCGGGGTGGACACCTCGCTGTTCTCCCCGTCGCTGCGCAGCGACACGCTGCGGGCCGCGTACGCGCGGCCCGAGGAGAAGCTGGTCGTCTACGTGGGGCGCCTCGCCCCCGAGAAGCAGGTCGAGGACCTCAAGATCATCCACGACATGCCCGGGGTGCGCCTGCTGATCGTCGGCGAGGGGCCGGAGGAGGAGGCGCTGCGGCGCCTGATGCCCCGGGCGCACTTCGCCGGGTTCCGCACCGGCACCGACCTCGCGGCGCACGTCGCCAGCGCGGACCTGTTCATCCACCCCGGCGAGCTGGAGACCTTCGGCCAGACGCTCCAGGAGGCCATGGCCTCCGGCCTGCCCGTGATCGCGCCGCGGCGCGGGGGGCCGGTCGACCTGATCGCGCCCAGCCGCACCGGCTGGCTCTACACCCCCGGGATGCTCGACGAGCTGCGGGACCGCGCGACCGACCTGCTGTTCGACGACGCGAAGCGCCGGGCCTTCGGCCGCGCGGCCGAGGACTCGGTGCGCAAGCGCACCTGGCCGGTGCTGGCCGAGCAGCTGCGCGGCTGCTACCTGCAGGCGATCGAGCAGCACGGGAGGGTCGGCGCGCTCCTCTGACCCGCGCGGGCGGCTGCGGAGGACGCCG
>CAZHSL010000673.1:0-1533 GCA_964535185.1 uncultured Corynebacterium sp. | reverse complement strand
CCAGATCTCGATCTCGGTCGTGTCGAGGGTGGAGACCGCCCGGTCGCCGAAGGCCGTGCGGACGTGGGAGGCGTGCCAAACATCGGTTTCGATGGTCTTCGGGGCGCGGTCCCGCTTCGCGGCGAGGTGACGGTCGAGCAGCGTGTTGATCGTGATCGATCCGCGGGCGACGGCGCGGGCCTTCGGCTGACCCATCTGCACCGCGTCGTCCTGGTGGGCCTGGGCCTTCTGGTGCTCCTTGTAGCTCTGCTTCCGCTGCGGGGCCCGGCGGCCCGTGCCCTCGCGCCAACGGCGCTGCCACCGGGGAGCGTTGCGGGCACGCTTCTCGGCGATCTCGGTCTTGGACAGGCCCTTCCAGAGGTCGTGGACGGTCATGGCTGCCCCGCATCGGCTCTCAGGTCGGCCAGCAGCTCGGCCTCGGTCTCGCGGCGGATCTGCTCGTGGTCGCCCCGGTCGCGGCGCTCGAGCTCGGCGCGCAGCTCTTCGGTCGAGAAGACGGCGAGCACCTGCTTCACCAGGGCCGCCCTGGCGTAGGCCGCAGCCTGAGCCTCCCGATCGGACTGGGGCTTCTGATGCGCGCCTTCCGTCGCGTTGGCTTCCTCCAGCAGACCAGCTGCCCGGTCTCTGCCATGGGAGCGCAGGGCCTCGGGGTGGATGTGCAGGACCGAGGCGAGCTTGACCACGGTGCTGTCCGGCGGGACCGTCACCTTCGCCACGCCGTCGCGATAGCGGATGCCGTTCATCGCGATGTGGACGCTGGCGGTGCTGAGGCCCGTCGCCGCTGCGAGATCCGCTGCGGTGAGGCCGGAGGACCTGTAGGCCTCCTTGAGCATCGTCGACTCGGGAGGGATGTCGGGTTGTGGTTCAGTCACCCAACACAAGTTACTACACATCTGGTACATGTGGCATCATATTGGTACCACGCCAGGCCCTCTGGGCCAGACCGTCAAGACGCAGCCGCTGCTGCGCGCGTCTCATGCGAGGCGAGTGAAACCGGCCGGGAGGTCGTACGGGGCCGAGGCGCGCCGGATGCGCGCGGGTGCATCGGATCGAGGACCCGATCCGGGAGGCACGACATGGCTGGCACCAGCACGACCCTGACCACCACGCTGGCTGCGCTGGCGCGCGAGCAGGCCCTGATGGACGTCAAGGACGCCGCGGCTGCGCTGGGGGTGACCCCGTGGTGGCTCCGGCAGCTCATCGCCCGCGGCGAGCTCCGGGCGATCAACGTCGGCGGACACGAGAAGGCGGCGCGGTGGCGGGTGGACCCCGAGGACCTGAGCGCGTGGATGCGGGCGCGGGAGAACAGGCGGCGCGACCTGATGGCCTCGTAGCGGAGGGAAGCGAGAGGAGCCCCGGCGGGACACCGCCGGGGCTTCGTCATGTCCGGGGCGGGGGCGAGAAGGGGCGTGCCGGCGTCGAGCACATCGGCACGGCGAGGGTGGCACACGCGGGCGGCTCGCTACGCGAGCGCCAGGGCTAGGTGTATGAGGGCTGGACGTTAGTGACACCCTCCCGGACTCGAGATGCTGG
>CAZHSL010000672.1:0-1537 GCA_964535185.1 uncultured Corynebacterium sp. | reverse complement strand
GCTTCCTGCTGGACGGCTACCCCCGCACCCTCGACCAGGTCGAGGCGCTCGACGGGATGCTCGCCGAGCTCGACACCTCCCTCGACGCCGTGCTGCTGCTCGTGGTCGAGACCGAGGAGGTCGTGGGCCGCCTCGTCGAGCGGGGCCGGGAGCAGGGCCGCAGCGACGACACCGAGGAGACCATCCGCAAGCGCCTCGACGTCTACGCGGAGCAGACCGCCCCGCTGATCGACGTCTACGAGAAGCGCGGCCTGGTGCGCCGGGTCGACGGCATGGCCTCGATCGACGAGGTCACCGCCGCGCTGCGAGAGGCGCTCTCCGGCCGATGAGCATCCTGCCGGAGCGGGTGGAGCTGAAGACCCCCGAGCAGATCCTGGTCATGCGGCGCAGCGGCTCGCTGCTCCATGAGGTCCACGAGATGCTCGCCTCGCATATCCGGCCCGGAGTGACCACGGATCAGCTGGACACCCTCGCGCACGACATGATCCGGGACGCCGGGGCCACCCCGAACTTCCTGGGCTACCAGGGGTACCCGGCCACGCTGTGCATCAGCGTCAACGACGTCGTGGTCCACGGGATCCCCGACGACCGGCCGCTGGAAGAGGGGGACATCGTCTCCATCGACGGCGGCCTGATCATCGACGGCTGGCACTCCGACGCCGCCCGCACGCATGTGGTGGGGCGCCCGCGCTCCGCGACCGACGCCGAGCTGGTGCGCATCACCCGGGAGGCGCTGTGGGCCGGCATCGCCGCTCTCGCCACGGCGCAGCGGGTGGGCGAGATCGGCGCCGCGATCGAGGACTTCGTCGCCGCGGAGGCGGGGGAGTCCCTCTCCCACCTCGAGGGCTTCGGCGGCCACGGCATCGGCTCCGCGATGCATCAGGCGCCCGACGTGATGAACTACCGCACCCGTATGCGCGGGCCGAAGGTGCGGCCCGGCATGTGCCTGGCCATCGAGCCGATGCTGATCCAGGGCCCGGGCAACTGGGAGCTCGAGGACGACGACTGGACCGTGCGGGCCACCGGCGGCGGCCGCGCCGCCCACAGCGAGCACTCCGTCGCCGTGACCGAGCAGGGCCTGCTCGTGCTCACCGAGGGCGACGGCGGGGCCGCGGAGCTCGCGCGGCGCGGGGTCACGGCCGCCCCGGACCCCCTCGCCGACGCCCGCTGAGCGGCGCGCCCCGGGGGCCCTGGACCGATGCGGCCCGGGAATGTGACGTGACCGGCTTCATCGCCCGGACCCTCGCCTCAGCGGGTCGGCGCGTGTAGGCTGATCCATCGGGTGTGCTCCGCGCGCGTCGTCCCCCCTCGCAGGTCGTGCTGTCCCGTCGTGCCGACTCCTCGACCGGCCCTGCCGGGTCGAGCAGCGAGACCGACGATTCGCCGAGGTGTCACCCGCATCGACCACCGCACCGTCACCCGACGGTCGGTGAGCACGGCCTGAGGAATCAGGAACGCGGAACTCGGCCCCGGCGTGCCGGAGGCGAGAGATTGGGGAGGCATGGCGAAGAAGGACGGCGTGATCGAGGTCGAGGGC
>CAZHSL010000671.1:0-1537 GCA_964535185.1 uncultured Corynebacterium sp. | reverse complement strand
TGGGCTGCACCCACTACCCGATGCTCGCCGGCCCCATCAGCTACGTGATGGGCCCCGACGTCACGCTCGTCTCCTCCGCCGAGGAGACCGCGCTGGACGTGTACGCGCAGCTGCAGGCCACCGAGCAGCTGCGGGAGACGGACCGCCCGCCCCACCACGTCTTCGCCCAGACGGCCGTCGGCGCGGGCAGCGAGAACTTCGCCCGCCTCTCGCGCCGCTTCCTCGGCCCGACCTTCGACATGACCGGCACCCTCCCGGTGGTCACGGCATGAGGGTCCACGTCATCGGCTGCAGCGGCAGCTTCGCCGGCCCGGCGAGCGCCGCCTCGAGCTACCTCCTTGAGCACGAGGACGCGGACGGGCGGACCTGGCGGGTGCTGATGGACCTCGGCTCCGGCGCCTTCGGCCCGCTGCAGAACGTGATCGACCCCGCCGATCTGGACGCGGTGATCATCTCCCACCTCCACCCCGACCACTACCTCGACCTCACCGGTCTCGAGGTGTTCTGGGCCTACCACTCGCGCACCGACCTGGGGAAGCTGCCGATCCACGCCCCCGCCCCGCTGCCCGACCGGATCTCCGGGGTGCTGGGCCGGGCGGGGCACGTCCCCGACGGGGTGACGAAGGCCCCGTTCGACTACCACACCCTCACCGATCACCACCGCTTCACCATCGGACCGATGCAGATCCAGACCCGCGCCGTGCTCCACCCGGTCGAGGCGTACGGCTTCCGGATCACGGCCGAGGGGAGCACGTTCGTGTACTCGGGGGACACGGACTCCTGCGAGGCGCTGGACGAGCTCGCCCTCGGCGCCGATCTGTTCCTGTGCGAGGCCGGGTACATCGAGGGTCGCGACGACCATTTCAGCGGCGTCCACCTCACCGGCCGCCGGGCGGGCGAGGTCGCGGCCCGCGCGGGCGTGGGCCGGCTCGCCCTGACCCACATCCCGGCCTGGACGGATCCGCAGATCCCGCTCGCCGAGGCGCGCGCCGTGCACACCGGTCCGATCGCGATGGTCCGGCCGATGGATATCCTCGACGTGTCCTGATCGACGCGCTGCGCGGGACCGGCAGCGGGAGACCAGGCAGCAGACACCGCCTGACATCCACCCAGGAAGGAGCTCCGTGAGCTCTTCGACCCAGACCCCCACCGGCGACCGCGTCGACGGCCGCACCCCGGACCAGCTGCGCGAGGTGCGCATCAGCCGAGGCTGGCTCGACCAGGCCGAGGGCAGCGCGCTGATCGAGTTCGGCCGCACCCGCGTGCTGTGCGCCGCCTCCTTCACCGCCGGGGTGCCGCGCTGGAAGCAGGGCTCCGGCTCCGGCTGGGTCACCGCCGAGTACGCGATGCTCCCGCGCTCCACGAACACCCGCTCCCCGCGCGAGTCGGTCAAGGGGAAGATCGGCGGCCGCACCCACGAGATCTCCCGCCTGATCGGCCGCTCCCTGCGCGCGGTCATCGACCTCGACGCGCTGGGGGAGAACACCATCCAGCTCGACTGCGACGTGCTGCAGGCCGACGGCGGCACCCGCACCGC
>CAZHSL010000670.1:0-1541 GCA_964535185.1 uncultured Corynebacterium sp. | reverse complement strand
ACTACGACGAGGAGACCGCCGCGGAGCTGGTCGCCTACCGCAACAAGGCCTACGCCAAGATGTCGCAGCTGCTCGCCGAGCTCGGCCCGGCGCCCCGGCCCGCCCCGAAGAACGACTTCCCCCCACCCCCCACACCCCCCGGGGGCCGGGCCCGGGGGCCGGGCACGTGTGCCCGGGACCTGAGCCGAACGATCGGCACCCGCGCACGAGCCGGGGTCCCGAGCGTTCCGGCTCGGGGCTCCCGACGTCGTGAGCCCGCCCCACCACTTGGAGATCTCCCGTGGAAGAACTCGTCCTCGCGGATCGGCCGGTCTGGCTGCTCCTGACGATCGCGGTCGTCGCGATCGCCGTCCTGCTCGTCCTCATCATCAAAGTGCGCCTGCACGCCTTCTTCTCGCTCCTGATCGTCGCGGTCGGCACCGGCCTCGCCGCCGGCATCGGCGTCGGCGACGTCATAGACGTGGTCATCGAGGGCTTCAGCTCGACGGTCGGCACCGTGGCGCTGCTGGTCGGCTTCGGCGCAGTGCTGGGCCGGCTGGTCGAAGTGACCGGCGGCGCCCAGGTTCTCGCCGACAAGATGCTCGATGCGTTCGGAGAGAGACGGGCACCGCTGGCGCTCTCCGTCGCCTCGCTGTTCTACGCCTTCCCGATCTTCCTCGACGCCGGCTTCATCGTGATGCTGCCGGTCATCTACACCGTCGCGCGCCGGCTGGGCGGCTCGTTCATGCTGTACGTGCTGCCCTCGATCGCGTCGTTCATGATGATGCACGCGCTGCTGCCGCCGCACCCCGGCCCCACCGCGGCCGCGACCGTGATGGGGGCCGACGTCGGCATGGTGGTGCTCATCGGCCTGCTCATCGGCCTGCCCACCTGGTACTTCGGCGGCTACCTGGTGGCTCGGGCGATCTCCAGGAAGTTCCCGGACACCCCGGTGCCGACCCTGCTCGGCGAGCCCCGCGACGTCCCGGTCGAGGAGCGGCCCGGGTTCGCCGGCATCATCCTGGTGCTGCTGCTGCCGCTGGTGCTGATCTTCTTCAACACCGCCTTCTCCACCCTGGAGGCTCAGGGCACCGTCACGGACGACAACGTCGGCTTCCAGCTTTCGCGGCTGATCGGTGCCACCCCGGTGGCGCTCGCGCTCTCCGCCCTCCTGGCGATGCTGCTGCTGTACGTGATCCCGCGGCGTCGTCGCGGGCAGAAGATCGGCGGGCTGCTCGAGGAGCTGGTGGACGACGCTCTCGCCCCCGTCTGCTCGATCATCCTGATCACCGGTGCGGGCGGCGCCTTCGGCCGCATCCTCACCGAGACCGGCATCGGCGGCGAGATCGCCGATGGTCTCGATGCGATGGGCCTGCCGCTGATCGTCGCCGCGTACCTGGTCGCCATGGCCATGCGCATCGCCCAGGGTTCGGCCACCGTGGCCGCCACCACCGCCGCGTCGATCATGGCCCCGGCGATCATCGCCGGCGACTTCAACGGCGTGGCCGTCTCCGCCGTGGTGATCGCGATCGGCGCCGCGTCCATCGGCTGGTCGCACGTGA
>CAZHSL010000669.1:0-1559 GCA_964535185.1 uncultured Corynebacterium sp. | reverse complement strand
CCCCCGTCGGCGGTGTCGGTGGCGAGGTCGTCGTCCACCAGCACCATCTCGGTCTCCACCGCGTCGTCGCCGCTGATCTCCCCGGCGATGCGGAAGTTCAGCACGTCCCCGGTGTAGTTCTTGACGATCTGGACCACGCCGCGGCCTGCGTCGGCCGCCTTGGTGGCCTCGAGCACCTGCAGCGCGGTGGGGCTCGCGAACACGGCCCCGGCGACCGCGACGTCGAGCATCCCGGTGCCCACGAACCCGGCGTGCAGCGGCTCGTGCCCGGAGCCCCCGCCGGAGACCAGGCCCACCTTGTCGCGCGCGGGGTGGCGGCGGGTGACGAACCGGTGCTCCTGGTCGAGGTCGAGCAGCAGCGGGTTGCTGAGCACGAGACCCTCGAGGGCCTCGGGGACCAGATCCTCCGGATCGTTGACGATGCTGCGACGCATGGTGCGCTCCTTCCGGGCGGGGCGGGTGGCCCCACGGTATCCCGCTGTGACCCGCGCCGCTGAGAGCGCGGGACAGTTCGCGTACCGTGCCAGGCATGCGCCTTCTCCTGATCCGCCATGGCCAGACCCCCAGCAACGTCGAGGGGATCCTCGATGCCGGCTATCCCGGGCCCGGGCTCACCGCGCTCGGGCAGCGGCAGGCCGAGGCGGTCCCGGCGGCGCTCGCGCACGAGGACATCGCCGGCCTGCACGTCTCGCGCCTGCTGCGCACGCACGAGACCGCCGCGCCGCTGGCCGCGGCCCTGGGCACGAGCCCGCGGCTGACGGAGGGGCTCGAGGAGATCAGCGCCGGGCAGTACGAGCTGCGGCGGGACGAGGCCGCCGTCACCGCGTACCAGGAGAACCATGCGCGCTGGAGCACGGGCGAGTTCACCGACGGCCTGCCCGGCGGCGAGAGCGCGCGCATGTTCTGGGATCGCTACACCGGGGCGCTGCGCCACATCGCCGGGCTGTACGCGGACGATGCCACCGTCGCCGTGGTCAGCCACGGCGCCGCGATCCGTGTGTTCGCCGCCGTGGTGGGCGGGATCGGGGCCGCGACGCTCGACGAGCGGCCGCTGTACAACACCGGCATGGTCACGCTCGTGGGCCATCCGGACCGTGACTGGGTGCTCGAGGGCTGGAGCAGCGACCCGATCGGGGGCGCGCACCTGCTGGGCGACACCTCGCACGACGTCACCGCCGATCAGGACGCCGACGCCACCGTCTGAGCCCTGCCCCCGCGAATCGCGAAGGAGCGCACCCCATGTCCGATCCGTTCGGGGACATGAGCTTCCTGTTCTACGCCGTCCCGCTCTTCCTCGGGGTGATCACCCTCGCCATCCTGGCCACGGGGGTGCGGGACCTGGTGCGGGGCGGCCGGCTCGCCTCCGGCGGGATGCAGGCGCGCGGCGTGGTGCTGGACACCTACGTGCGCACCTACGGCCACGATGATTCCCGGCGGCCCCACCGCGTGGAGACCATCGGGTTCACCACCTCCACCGGGCAGAGGGTGCGCAGCACCCCTGCGGTCGCCGACATCGGCATGGTGGACCGCTCCGGCGAGGAGGTCGCGGTGTTCTACGA
>CAZHSL010000668.1:0-1563 GCA_964535185.1 uncultured Corynebacterium sp. | reverse complement strand
CCGCGAGGATCACCCAGGCGATCGAGTACTGGGGCGGGGCGATGATCTCCGGCGGCGCGGGCTCGGCCAGCAGTCGGGGCGCCGTGCGCAGCAGCGGCTCAGGAACGGGCATTGCGGTACTCCCTCGCCCGCAGCAGGGCGATCATGTCGTCCACCACGGTGGTCTCCCCCTGGGTGAGCACGTGGCTGATGTGCAGGCGGTCGAGCATCTCGGCGATGCCCTCCCGGCGGGCGCCGCGATACGCCTCGACGTCGCGCGCGACCCGCTTCGAGGTCCGCGTCAGGGAGGCGATCTCCCGCGGGGAGTCCACGTCGACGACGTCGTCGTCGAGGGCGGAGCTCTGCAGCGGGTCGGCGTCGGCGATGCGGATCACCATCACGTCGTGCCGGGTGGTCAGCCGGCGCAGCAGCGTGAAGTCCTCGACGGTGGGATGGGCCTCGTCGGTGATGATCGTCATCAGCGTGGGCCGGGCGGTGACCCGGAAGGCGCGCTCGAGCAGCCAGGCGCTGTCCGCCGCACCGGAGGCGGTGGTGGTCGCCTGCTGGGCGGTGCGCAGCAGCAGCTCGAGGTGGCCGTCGCTCGAACGGGACGGCAGCTGGATCGGCCTGCCCTCGTGGCCGGCGACCATGCCCACCAGATCGCCGTTCTTCTGCGCCAGGAAGCAGATCATGCCGGCGGCGAGGATCATCGCGTCGCGCTTGGAGGTGCCGTCGCCGGCGGTGGCCGCCATCGCCGAGGAGGTGTCCACGACGATCGACAGGTGCCGCACCCGCTCCTCGTTGAACTGCCGGATCAGCGGTTCGCCGGAGCGTGCGGTGGCCTTCCAGTCGATGTCGGAGATCTTGTCGCCGGGCTGGTAGTACTTCAGGTCGTCGAAGTCCTCGCCGCTGCCCTTGAACAGCGAGCGGCCGCGGCCCTGGATGAGGCCGCGCGCCCGGTTCGAGGTGTGCAGGTCGACCCGTGCCTTGACGCGGGTCAGCAGCGAGGTGGCCATGGGGTGGTGTCGCGCTCCGTCCGTCTCGTCCTGCTGGTCGCTCAGGGCATCGGCACGGCGTGGAAGACCGCGTCGATGATCTGCTCGGGCCTGATGCCGCTGGCGAGCGCGTCGAAGGTCAGCACGAGGCGGTGGCGCAGCACGCCGTACCGCATCGCGCGCACGTCATCGGGGGTGACGTAGTCGCGGCCTTGGAGGAGGGCGTGGGCCTGCGCCACCCGCATCAGCGCGAGGGAGCCGCGGGGGCTCGCGCCCACGCGCACCGACTGGGTGAGGTTGGGCACCGGGCGCGGGCCGGAGCCGCGGGTGGTGAAGATCAGGTCGATGATGTAGCGCTTGATGGCGGGGTCCACGTACACCTGGTCGACCATGGCCTGCAGGAAGCGGACGTCCTCGAGCGTCACCGTGCCCACCGCCTGCCGCGGTCCGGTGAGGCTGCCGGAGGTGGAGCGGTCGAGGATCTCGTGCTCCTCGCCCGGGCGCGGGTAGGTGAGGATCTCCTTCATCAGGAAGCGGTCCATCTGCGCCTCGGGGAGGACGTAGGTGCCCTCCTCCTCGATCGGGTTCT
>CAZHSL010000667.1:0-1568 GCA_964535185.1 uncultured Corynebacterium sp. | reverse complement strand
GCACCGCGCTGCCCGTGCACGAGATCTTCCACGGCCGCACGAGCGATGCGGGGGATAGCTGGACCTGGACGCCGGTCACCGAGGGCTCGGCGGTGAGCAACTTCCGCCCGATCGCCGTGCCCGGCGACCCCTCCCGCGAGGTGCTCGCCTGGTATCGCGGCACGATGCGCTCCTCGCAGAGCTACGACGCGGAGGTGCTGGTGCGGGTGGACGCACGACGCCCCCGCGCATGACCGCCTGGTCGGTCGTGGTACCGACCCGCTCCTGAGGCCGCCCGCCGCCCTACAGTGTGTCCATGTCAGCAGCCAGAAATGCACGCGAGGGCGCCGAGGCCGTCGAGGACGCCGCGCAGGACGTCACCGAGCATCCCGCCTTCCAGGCC
The DNA here is from genome assembly GCA_964535185.1 of uncultured Corynebacterium sp. GTDB lineage: Bacteria > Actinomycetota > Actinomycetes > Actinomycetales > Dermabacteraceae > Brachybacterium. The sequence goes on along the minus strand of CAZHSL010000667.1, from coordinate 1,186 downwards.
GTCGCCCGCGGCGGCTTCGTGATGAGCGGGATCGTCCACGCCCTGATCGGGGCGATCGCCCTGCGCATGGCCTTCGGCGGCTCCTCGGAGAACGCGGACCAGTCCGGTGCGCTGCAGGCTATCGCCGCCGCGCCCGGCGGGAACATCCTGCTGTGGGTCGGCGGGATCGCGATGGCTGCGCTGGTGCTGTGGCACCTGGCCGAGGCATGGTTCGGCGCCCGTGCCTCCTCCCGCGAGGTGAAGAAGCGGGTGTGGCACGTGGCCAGGACGCTCGGCAAGGCCGTGGTCTATGCGGCGCTCGCCGTGACCTCCCTGCGTTTCGCCGCCGGTGCCGGCAGCGATTCGGGGGAGCAGACCTCGTCGATGACCGCCGGGCTGATGGGCAGCGCCGGCGGGCGGGCCGCAGTGGTGGCCGTGGGCCTGGTGGTGCTCGTGATCGGTTTCGCCCACGTGTACATCGGCGCGAGCCGACGCTTCGAGGACCAGCTGCGCGTGCCCCGCGGCAAGGAGGTGGCCCGCGCGATCGTGGTGACCGGCGTGCTCGGCTACATCGCCAAGGGCATCGCCCTGGTGGGCGTGGGCCTGCTGTTCGGCTGGGCCGGTCTCGGCGCGGATCCGGAGAAGGCGACCGGGCTCGACGGCGCGCTGAAGACCATGGCGGACCTCCCCGCCGGCTCCGTGGTGCTCGCCGTCATCGGCGCCGGCCTCGTTCTCTTCGGCCTCTACTCGGTGCTGCGCTCCCGCTACGCGCCGATGTGAGCTCAGCCCACCGCCGGATACCGCAGCAGCACCGCCCCGTGACGCGGGATCACCACGTCGAGCGCGGTCGAGCCGGGTGCGACGCCGCGTGCCTCGTCGGACTGCACGCTCACCGCACGTGCCGGCACGATCTCGCCCGACCACAGCTCCCGCACCTCGCCCTCGAGCGCGGCGGGCAGGCCCACGTCCTGACTGTCGAGGGACACTGCGAGCTCGGCCTCACCGGTGTTGAAGGCGGCGACATAGCGCTCGCCGCGGGGCCCGCCGGCGGTCCACAGGATCAGCGGATCCTCCCGGAACACCTCGCGCGCGCCATGCCCCTCGCGGTGCACCGCGAGCACGTCGGCGTTCTGCAGCAGCGCGATCGTCGCCGGATCCGAGGTCGGCAGGTCCCCGCCCACCATCAGCGGCGAGCGGGCGATCACCC
>CAZHSL010000666.1:0-1580 GCA_964535185.1 uncultured Corynebacterium sp. | reverse complement strand
CGATGATGCGCCGCCCCTCGGACGGGCAGATCATCACCCAGTTCGAGTACCCCACCCTCGAGACCCTGGGCCTGCTGAAGATGGACTTCCTGGGGCTGCGCAACCTCACCGTGCTCTCCGACGCGGTGATGAACATGGAGCGCAACGGCAAGACGCCCCCCGACCTCGAGACGCTGCCCTTCGACGACCCGGCCACCTACGAGCTGCTGCAGAAGGGCGACACCCTCGGCGTGTTCCAGCTGGACGGCTCCGGCATGCGCACCCTGCTGCGCCAGATGAAGCCGGACCAGTTCGGGGACATCACCGCCGTCTCCGCGCTGTACCGGCCCGGCCCGATGGGCATGGGCTCGCACACGAACTACGCGCTGCGCAAGAACGGTCTGCAGGAGATCACCCCGATCCACCCCGAGCTCGAGGAGCCGCTCGCGGAGATCCTCGACGAGACCTACGGCGTGCTCGTCTACCAGGAGCAGGTCATGCAGACGGCGCAGAAGGTCGCCGGCTACTCGCTCGGCGAAGCGGACATCCTGCGCCGCGCCATGGGCAAGAAGAAGAAGGCGGAGCTGGACAAGCAGTACGTCTCCTTCGAAGCGGGCATGAAGGCCAACGGCTACTCCGACGCCGCCGTGCAGGCGCTGTGGGAGACGCTGCTGCCCTTCGCCGACTACGCCTTCAACAAGTCGCACTCCGCCGCCTACGGCGTGGTCTCCTACTGGACCGCGTACCTCAAGGCGAACCATCCCACCGAGTACATGGCCGCGCTGCTGACCTCCACGCAGGAGAACCGCGACCGCCTGGGGCTGTACCTCGGCGACTGCCGCCACCGCGGCATCACCGTGCTCCCGCCGGACGTCAACGAGTCGGATCTGTACTTCTCCGCCGTCGGCGACGACATCCGCTTCGGGCTCTCCGCGATCCGCAACGTCGGCGCCCACGTAGTCGAGGAGATCATCGCCACGCGCGAGGAGAAGGGCGCCTTCACCTCGTTCACGGACTTCCTGGACAAGGTGCCGCTGAGCGTGTGCAACAAGCGCACCATCGAATCGCTGATCAAGGGCGGCGCCTTCGACTCGCTCGGCGCCAACCGCCGCTCGCTGGTGCTGATCCACGAGGACGCCGTCGACTCCGTCGTCGACGTCAAGCGCAAGGAGGCCCAGGGGCAGTACGACCTCTTCGCCGACATGTTCGGCGGCGGGGGCGGTGAGGGCGAGGACGGGATGGCCTCCGGCTCCGCCGCGACGATCACGGTGCCCGACCTGCCGGAATGGGACCGCAAGGAGAAGCTCGCCTTCGAGCGGAACATGCTGGGGCTGTACGTCTCGGACCACCCGCTGTACGGGCTCGAGCACGTCATCGCCCAGAACTCCTCGACCTCGATCAGCGCGCTCGCCGACGACGGCGCCGTCGAGGACGGCGCGATGGTCACGATCGCGGGGCTGATCACGTCCCTGCAGCGCAAGACCACCAAGAAGGGCGACATGTGGGCGATCGTCACCGTCGAGGACCTCGAGGGATCGATCGACTGCCTGATGTTCCCCTCCACCTACCAGACCGTCGCCACCGAGCTCGCCGAGGACCTC
>CAZHSL010000665.1:0-1582 GCA_964535185.1 uncultured Corynebacterium sp. | reverse complement strand
AGTCGTCGTCGAACTCGATGAAGTCCATCAGGCGCCCGTTGACCAGGTGCGCGACGCGCTTGCCGGCGTCGGCCTCCGGATAGACCACGTGATGGCAGCCGATGCGCTGCAGGATCCTGCCGTGCGCGGCGGAGATCGCCTTCGCCCAGATCACCGGGTTGCCCAGGTCCACGAGGTTCGCGGCGATCAGCACGCTGGACTCGACCGACGTGCCCACCCCCACCACGGCGATGGAGAAGTCGGAGGCGCCGATCTGATCGAGCACCTCGGGCTGTGTGGCATCGGCCCGCACCACGTGCGTGAGCTGACCGGAATGCTTCTGGACCAGCTCCTCGTCGGTGTCGATCGCGAGCACCTGCGTGCCCAGCTTCTCGAGGGTCAGGGCGATCGAGGCGCCGAAGCGGCCCAGGCCGATCACCAGCACTCCCTCGTCGCGCGCGCTGCGTGGCATGTCAGCTCCTCAGGACGGTGCCCACGGCGGTCCCGCGAGCAAGGGCAGTGTAGATGCTCGCCGGCCGAGCCCGATCCCGGACCGACAGCCCCGGACCTCGCCGCCCGGCCCTCAGCCGACGATCGGGCGCTCGTACGGGAGCTGGACCATCCGCAGCCGGGAGCGGACCGCGAGCGCGGCGCCCAGCGTCATCGGCCCGAGCCGGCCCACGTACATGCACAGGGTCAGCACCCATTTCGCCTCGTCCGGCAGAGCACCGGTGATCCCGGTGCTCAGCCCCACCGTGCCGAAGGCGGACAGCGCCTCGAACAGCACCTGGTCCAGCGTGTACGGGGTCATCCGCAGCAGCAGGAAGGTCGCCAGGAACACCACCGACGCGCTCATCACCAGCACCCCGATGGCCTGGCGGATCGTCTCGTGGGGGATGCGGCGACGGAAGACCTCAACGTCGGGATTGCCGCGGATCTCCGCCCAGATCGCGAGCATCAGCAGCGCGAAGGTGGTCACCCGGATCCCGCCCGCGGTCGAGCCGGAGCCGCCGCCGATGAACATCAGCAGATCCATCAGCAGGCGCGACTCGGCATGCATCTGCCCCACGTCGAGGGTGGAGAAGCCGCCCGACCGGGGCATCACCGCGGCGAAGCCCGCCCCCAGCAGCTTGGTGCCCAGCGAGCGGTCGCCGAGGGTCGCCGGATTCGACCACTCCAGGCCCAGGAGGCCGAGGAAGGCGATCACCAGCAGCAGCGCGGTGGTGGTCAGCGTGAGCTTCGCGTGCACGCTCCACTTGCGCGGCCGGCGCAGCTTCCGCACCACCACCATGATCACCGGGAAGCCCAGCGATCCCACCAGCACCGCCAGACCGATCGGGATGGTGAAGAACGGATCGCCGACGTACTGCGCGGTCCCGGCCGCCTCCGGCACGAAGCCGGCGTTGTTGAAGGCGCTGATCGCGTAGAACAGGCCCAGGAACAGCGACTCGCCGAGGCCGTGCTCGGTGATGATCATGTACGGCGTCAGCGCGACGAAGGTCGCGATCTCGAAGACGGTCGAGGTGATGAGGATGATCCTCAGCACGCCGCCGACCTCCGCGAGCCGCTCGGCGCGGGTCTCCTGCGCGGTGATCATCCGCTG
>CAZHSL010000664.1:0-1583 GCA_964535185.1 uncultured Corynebacterium sp. | reverse complement strand
CCTGCCGATGGTCGCGACGATGACGTCGAGCGTGCTCATGAGCGTCCTCCGTGGTTCGTGACGTGCGGGTCCTGGGCGCGGGCGCCGACGACCGCGTCGTCTCCGCCCTCCCCGATCTCCGGGGAGGAGTAGCCGACCGCCTCGCAAGCGGTGCCGAGCTCGCTCAGCGGGCCGCGCAGCCCGTCGGACCAGGTGTCCCCCTCGAGAGCGTCGAGGAACGGGGCGCGCACCTGCTCGAGAGCGGCGCGGACCGCTTCGTCGTCGACGGCGGCGATCTCCGCGGAGAGCAGATCGGCGGTGTCGCGCACGTCCTGCTCCCGGCCCGCGGGCACCTCGCGGGGGGACAGGCCCACGAGCTTGAACATGTTCGAGGTCAGCACGTTGGCGTTCGCGAAGTGGGTGAGGGTGCCGGGGGTGTCGAAGACGTCGGCGCAGACGAGCGCGGCGGGCTTGGTCCCATCCTCCCCCGGAGCCACGGCCCATCGCGCGGCCGCCGACGTCTCCCGGCAGCTGCCGGCCAGGCCCTCGTAGGCGCTGCGGAAGGCCTCGAGATCCGCCTCGGCGCCGCGTTCGGGCTCGGTGCGGAACCAGTCCGACAGCGCGCCCGCGGCCTGCCGGGCCTGCGTGGGCGCCCCCTCGAAGGCGGTGTCGACCTCGTCGCCGGTCAGCGCGTAGAAACCCGGGTCGGAGGCCCCGACCTCCGGCGCGGAGGCGGCCTGTGCGAGAACGGTGCGGGACAGGGGGTCGATGTACTCGGGGTCCCCCCAGAACGTGGCGCAGGCGGTGCCCAGGGCCGCCGCGTCCGCGGCCGCCTGTGTCGACGTGCTCCCGGGGGCCGACGCGGTCGGTTCCGCGGTCCGGTCCGCGCCCGTGCAGCCGGTCAGCAGCATGCCGGCGCCCAGCAGCACCGCCCCGGCGCGGCCCGTGCGGCGCAGCCGTCCGGTCCGGGAATGCCAGGAGCGGTGCTGCCCGGATCTCCCGATCCGTTCGGCAGCACCGCTCCGCGGAGTGGCTCGCGGCACCTCAGCGCCGGTCGACGTCGACGATGTCGACCCGCACGTCGTCGTCCGACAGGGCCGTCGTCACCGTGCGCAGGGCGCGTGCGGTGCGACCGGAGCGGCCGATCACCCGACCGAGGTCGGCGGCACCGACCCGGACCTCGAGCAACGGGCCGCGACGCGTGGACTTCTCGGTCACGCGCACGGCATCGGGATCATCGACGATGCCGCGGACGAGGTGGTCGAGAGCGTCGGCGCGGGAGCTCATGTCAGGCCTCGTCGTTCGCCGCGGCCTCGGCGTCCTCGGTGGTCTCGCCCTCGGCCGGCGCCTCCTCGGAGCCCGGTGCGACCTCGGCGGCCTCGGTCTCCTCGGCGGCCTTGGCCTTCTTCGCACCCTCACGGGACTCGGCGGCGGCCTTGTCGGCGTCGGCGATGAGCTCCTCGGCGGACTTCTTCGCCTCGGCACCCTTCATGGAACCGGCGACATCGCCCTCGCCCTTGAACTTCGCCCAGTCGCCGGTGACCTTCAGCAGCGCGGTGACCTGCTCGGACGGCTCCGCACCGACCCCGAGCCAGTACAGCGCA
>CAZHSL010000663.1:0-1588 GCA_964535185.1 uncultured Corynebacterium sp. | reverse complement strand
TCCTTCGGCTACCCCAGCGCGCAGCAGGAGTGGGACGTGGTCTCCCGCCGGATCGACCGGCGCCGCGAGGAGCAGACGGTCGCCCAGGTGCTGGACGCCCCCGGGCTGCTCGGGGTACAGCAGGCGGTCGAGGACATCCACGTCGAGGATGCGGTGGGTCACTATGCGGTCGAGCTGGTCGCCGCGACCCGCACCCACCAGCACGCGCTGGTCGGCGCCTCCCCCCGCGGCACCCTCGCCCTGATCACGTGCGCCCGTGCGCTCGCGGTGATCCGCGGCCGCTCCTACGTGGTCCCGGAGGACGTCAAGGAGCTCGCGCACGCGGCGCTGGACCACCGCGTCACCGTCAAGCCCGAGCTCTGGCTGCAGAACGCGACCGGTGCCGGTGTGGTCGAGTCGGTCCTGGGACAGGTGCCGGTGCCCGCCGCGACGGAGCCGGTCGGTCAGGGCTCGGCGTGACCTCCCCGACGCCGCAGCTCGCTGAGCTGCGGACCCGGCCGACGGCGGCGCTCGTGCGCGCCGCCGTGATCGGGGGCGCCTCGCTCGCGCTCGCCCTGCTGCTGGGGCGCCCCGAGATCATCCTGGCCGGCCTGCCGCTGATGGTCTGGGCCCTGGTGGCGCTCGCCCGTCGCATCCGGCGCGGGGAGGAGCGCACGGTCGTCGATCCCACGCAGCGCGTGAGCCGGCGCAGCATCGAGGAGGGCGGCACCGTCGCCGTCACGGTGCGGACCGCTCCGGGTGTGCTCACCGCGGCGACCCTGCCGATGCCCCGCCACGCGCGTGTCGCGCCGCGCCACGGCTCCCTCGCCGGTGACGGCGCGGTGGCCCTGCGGGTCAGCGCTCAGCGCTGGGGGCGGATCCGGGTGGGGCCCGTGCACGTGCTGGTCGCCGACGCCCTGGGGGCCTACCGGGCCCAGCGGAACCTGCCCCCGGCCGAGGTGCAGGTGGTCCCGACCTCCACGGTGCTCGACGCGCCGGTGGAGGTGCCCACCCCGATCGGGGTCAGCGGGGTGCACCTGTCCCGGCGCCGCGGTGACGGCACGGCCCTGTCTGAGGTGCGCGCCTTCCGCCCCGGCGATCGGCTGCACCGCATCAACTGGCGCGTCACCAGCCGCACCGGCGAGCTGCACACCAATGCCACCTTCACCGAGCAGGACACGGACGTCCTGATCGTCACGGACACCATCGCGGACGTCACCCCGGCGCCCTGGGCCGAGCCCGACGCGCCCACCAGCCTGGACATGACCGTGCGCGCCACCTCGGCCGTCGCCCGCCACTACCTCACCGCCGGGGACCGGGTCTCGGTCTTCGACATCGGGCACCTGATCGGTGCCGTCCCGCCCGGCTCCGGTCCCCGTCAGCTGCAGGTGCTCACCTCGGCCCTGTCCCGTGCCGGGCGCGACGACGGTGCCCATCGCCCGGTGCGCCGCCTGCGCTCGGTGCGTCCCGGCACCCTCACCGTGGTCTGCACCCCGCTGCTGAGCAAGGACACGATCGCGCAGATCGGCGTGCTGGTCGCCCATGGCGCGGACGTGATCGTGGTGGACACCCTGCCGCCGAGCATCGGGGACGTCTCCGTGCTGCGCGG
>CAZHSL010000662.1:0-1590 GCA_964535185.1 uncultured Corynebacterium sp. | reverse complement strand
CTCCGGGTCGCGGGGCGGCACGCCGCCGTCCTGCTCCCGCAGCTGCTGCTCCTGCCGCAGGAACGGATCCTGCTCCTCGACGCGGTCGTCCGCGACGACGCCGCGCTCGCCCTCCGGCCGGTCCGTCCGGCGGGCCTCCCCGGCCAGCGGGTCATGGCCCTCGCGGCGGTCGAACTGCTCGTCCGCAGGCGGGGTCTGGCGTCCGTCCGGTTCGGTGGGGCGGCCGAACTGCTGATCGGCCGGCGGGGTCTGCCGCTCGGGGGCGCCGTCGGTCCGCACCGCGGCATCCGGGCGCCCTGCGGGGTCCGGACGCCCGGCCGGGTCGGTCGCGGCGGCGCCTCCGGCTCCGGCGGCCGGACCGGCCCCGCCGTGCGGCGTGTCGGCGGAGGCCGGAGCGCGGCCCGGGGCGTCACCGGTCAGCGGGTCCTCGTCCACGGGGCGGGCGGCGCGGCGGCCGTGCCCCGCTCTCGGGCCGGCGGGGTCCTCGCCCAGCGGGCCGTCGTGGGCATCGCGCTCGGGGCCGGCCCCACCGCCCAGGCCGTCGCGGTGCGCCGCGTGCTCGGGCGCCTGCTCGCGGTCGCCGACGTGGTGGGCGGAGCGGTCGCGCCCGTCGCGCCCGTCGTGCCTGTCGCGCCCGTCATGCTCGTCGCGTCCGTCGTGAGCGGCCGCGGCGGCTCCTGCACCTGCTCCGGCCGCACCTGCTCCGGCCGCGCCGGCCGCCGGGGCGGCTCCGCGGGCCCCCGTCTCGTCACGGCGCGGGGCGTCGGTGGGGTCGGCGCTGTCGGGGTCGAGGCGCTCGGCCTCGGCGAGCTGCTCCTCCATCGCGCGGCGCTCCTGCTCGACCTCGGCACGCTGCGTGTCCGCATCGGCGCGACGGCGCTCGGCCGCGATCTGCTCCTGCTCGGCCGCCGTGGCCTTCTGCTCCGCGTCCAGGCGGGCGCGGTCCGCCTCCAGCTCGGTCTGGCGCGCCTGCAGGTCGCGCTCCTGGACGGACCTCTCCTGCGCCTGCGCCTGCTCGCGCAGCTCGGCGGCGCGCCGCCGGTCGGCCTCCTGCTGCCGGGCCTTCCTGCGCTTCGAGGACAGCGCTCCCACGATGATCAGGATGATCAGCACGACGAGCACCAGCGCGACGATTCCGATGATGACCGGTGTGGACAGTTCCATGGTCGGCTCCTTGCGGTCGATTCCTCCGCACGGTGCGCACGGAGGTCTTCCAGCGGGTACGGATGATTCCACCAGATCCGCGGGCCCGGCGGGCGCATTTGCGGATACCGGTGCGCGGATCCGCGGGCTCCTGGCCGAGCACCGCGCCGGTAGGGTAGGGGCTCGTGAGCACTTCCGCGATCCGCACCGAAGCCGGCGACGCCCCTCCCGAGCAGGACGCCGCGTCCGTTCCCGGCGGGGCGCTCGTCGACGAGTCCCGCCGGGTGCTCGTGCACCTCCTGCAGGGCCCCTTCCTCGACGGCCGCCGTGACGGCGCCCGGTACGCCCAGCTGCTGCGCGACCGCGCGGCGATCGAGGCGCGCCTGGCGGACCTCTTCCTCGAGCTGATCGTCGACGACGACGCCCAGGTCGCCTTCGTGCGGCAGA
>CAZHSL010000661.1:0-1595 GCA_964535185.1 uncultured Corynebacterium sp. | reverse complement strand
CTCGATCAGCGCGACCTTGCGCGCGCTCGTGCCCCGCGGGATCACCGCGACGAAGGGGATGTCGAGCATCCGCGCCACATGCGCCTCGCTCACCGCGGTCGAGCCCGAGGACGCCTCGATCACCGGCATCCCCGGCCGGAGCTGTCCGTTCACCAGCGCGAACAGGAACAGGGAGCGTGCCAGGCGATGCTTCAGGCTGCCCGAGGCGTGGGTGGACTCGTCCTTGAGGTAGAGCTGGATGTCCCAGCTCGGCGGCAGGTCCACCCGCACCAGATGCGTGTCCGCGCTGCGCCGTCCGTCGGCCTCCAGGCGGTGGATCCGATCGGACACCCAGGCCCGCAGGGAGTCATCGCTGCGGTCCACGTCCTCGAGCTGCTGCGGCCACGCCGTCGTCTCGTCCATGGGGACGACGGTAGCGGGGAAGCAGAGTCCGCACCGGGCCCGCTCGGGCCTCCCGCGGCTCACTCCAGGTCGACGACCTCGAACTCGAGGATCCCCTCGGCGCGGGAGACGGTCTGCGACGGATCCCGCGGCGCACGCTGCGCGGCCCAGGCGCGGAAGCTCTCGTCGTCGGCCCAGCGGGTCACCACGAAGTAGTGCTCCTCGCCGGAGACCGGGCGCAGCAGCTCGAAGCCCTCGAAGCCGGGCGCCTGGTCCACGGAGTGCTTGCGCGCCGCGAAGCGCTTCTCGAGCTCGGCGCTCTGCCCCTCGGGGACGGCGAGGCGGTTGATCTTGACGACGGTCATCGGGTCCTCTCCCTGGTTCTCCTGTCGGTGCGGACAGTCCCGATCCTGCCCTCTCCCCGGGCCGCTGCGCGGGACCGAGGCCCCGCCGCGGGTCTCACAGCGGAGCGCCCAGGTGCCGGGGGCGGTGCAGGTGCAGGCGGGGGAGGCGTTCCAGCTGCTCCTCGCACCACCGCTCGACCAGCGGGTTCCCCGGCATGCCGACGAAGATCGCGTGGCCCTCGGCCGTCGCGTGATCGCCGAGCACCCATTCCTCGACCCAGGCGCCCAGCGCGGTGCAGGCCGCGAGCCCCGGGGCCTGGTCCGCTCCGCGTCGGAGGACCCGGACGGCGAGGCCGGCGGGCGCCGGGAGCGGCGGGGGCGTCGGCCGACGGGACGCGGGGAGCTCGAGGAGCACCTCACCGACGGCGTCGGGCGGGAAGGAGGCCAGCACGACGCGCAGCAGCGGGAGGTCCCGCTCATCGCCGATCAGGACGTGTCGGGTGAGGGGAGAGTCCACGGTGCTCCTCGGGGCGGTCGGTGACGGGATGGTCGGTCGTGCCGGTACGGTACGCACACCGGTGCGACTTAGGCAAGGCTCGCCTAACTAGCGGCGACGTGCGGGTCCGGCTGGTCGGCGGCCCTCGGATAGGGTGGCCCCGTCCCCCGATCCCGACGGGACGTCACCGCACGGAAGGACTCCGGCCAGCGCCGGTCATCGATGGCACAGCCTCCCTCGCCGCACGGCTCCCCGCAGGGGTCGGGCTCCGGCCGAGGACCGGTCCTGATCGCGGTGGCCTGCGGCCTGCTCGCACTGGTCCTCGCACTCTCGCTCGCCGCCTTCTTCGGCGTGCGCGCTTGGGTCGGGGACGA
>CAZHSL010000660.1:0-1596 GCA_964535185.1 uncultured Corynebacterium sp. | reverse complement strand
GTGGTGCTCGACGGCGTCGGCGACGGTGCGGGCGCGGGCGGCGGGCACGGCGATCGACGGGTCGGGGCCGTCGCTGGGCTGCGGCCCGGAGGATTCCAGCAGGTTGTGGCTGATGGCGGCCTCGTCGTAGGCGTCGACCAGGGCGCGGTAGCCCTGGCTGCGGCCGCGCAGCTCCTCGTGCGTGCCGGCGTCGGCGACGCGGCCGTGGTCGAGGAAGACGACCCGGTCGGCGAGGGAGATGGTCGACTTGCGGTAGGCGATCAGCAGCAGCGTGGAGGCGGTCATCTCGCGGCGGATCCCGTCGAGGATCGCGAGCTCCACGCTGGGGTCGCAGGCGCTGGTGGCGTCGTCGAGGATCAGCAGCCGCGGCCGACGGGCGAGCGCGCGGGCGAGCGCGATGCGCTGGCGCTGGCCGCCGGAGAGCGAGCCGCCCCGCTCCCCCAGCTCGGTGTCCAGACCCTCGGGCAGCGCGTCGACGAACTCCTCGGCCTGGGCGATGCGCAGCGCCCAGCGGACGGTCTCCTCGTCGATGTCGTCCCCGAGGGTGACGTTCCAGCGCACCGTCTCGTCGAACACGAACGCCTGCTGGAGGACCAGGGCGACGTCCGCGGTGAGGGCGTCGGCGGTGAGGGAGCGCAGGTCCGCGCCGTCCAGGCGCACCGAGCCGGAGGTGGGGTGGACCAGGCCGGAGGCGACCAGGGCGAGGGTGGACTTGCCCGAGCCGGTGGCGCCGACGACGGCGAGCACGCGGGTGCCCGCCTCCGGATCGGCGCGCAGGCTCACCCCGTGCAGGGCGTGCCCCTCACGGACCTGCGCGGCGGTGTCGCGGTTCTCGCGCCCGAGGATCACTTCGGCGGGGTCGTCGAGGTAGACGAAGGTGACCTCGTCGAGGGCGAGCACGCCGGGACCGTCGGGCAGGGCGTCGGGACCGTAGGTGCGCTCGTCGTCGACGTCGAGGATCTGCTGGACCCGGCCGCCGCCGACGACGGTGCGGGAGAGGTCGCCGAGCACCCAGCCGAAGGAGCGGATCGGCAGGGACATGAGCGTGAACAGGTAGGCGACCTCGACCAGCTGACCGGTGGTGAGGTGGCCGTCGCCGATCCGCCAGGCGCCGAGCACGGCGACCGCGAGGATGCCGAGGTTGGGCAGGGCGTCGATCAGCGGGTCGAACCAGCCGCGCACGTAGCCGAAGCGGATCCCGGCCTCGCGCAGGTCGTCGGCGGCGCGGTCGAAGCGCTCCTCCTCGACGTCCTCACGGCCCAGCGACTTCACCACGTTCGCGCCGTCGAAGGATTCGTGGGCGATCTCGGCGACCTCGGCGCGCAGCTGCTGGGAGCGCATCGCGATCGGGGTCGCGTAGCGCTGCAGGAGCACGTTGAGGATGATCAGCAGCACGATCAGCGCGAGCATGACCAGCAGGATCACCGGGTCGATGCGGGCCACGACCACGGTCGCGTAGATCAGCATGGCGATGGTGGACAGCGCGAACGGGAACGGCGCCATCGCGAAGAAGGTCGCCTCGACGTCGGCGTAGACGGAGCTGAGCAGGGTGCCGGTGGCCTGGCGGCGGTGCCACAGCAGCGGCACCTTCGCGTA
>CAZHSL010000659.1:0-1598 GCA_964535185.1 uncultured Corynebacterium sp. | reverse complement strand
GAGGTCGAGGATCGAGAGCGGGACGGGCATGGAGCACCTTTCGTCGGCAGGCGGCACCGGATGGAGCACCACCACCGAGGGCAACGCCCACGGCGACGTTCTTCTTCCCGGCACCGCGATGGGACGGCGGAGCCGCACCAGCCCTGAGACAGCGCATCACGAGGAGGTCACGGCGACCGCTCCGCCGTCGCGCCTGCTCCTCGCTACGAAGGATGGCCGCACCCCGTTGCAGGCGCACGGGACGTGCCACCCATCCCGACAGGAGCTGCCATGTCCTGCATCCAGCCCGCAGATCTGGTCGACCGGCTCACCGCCGCCGGCGCTTCGAGAGTCTCCTACGCTCCCGGTATCCACGTGAGAGCGGCGTCGTGAGCGCGCACGCTCACCCGCCTGATCCTGTGTGCCCGCTCATATCCCGCCGCGTCGATGTGACGGAGCATGCGCCTGGGCGGGTGCCCGGCCCAGGAAGCTCCCGGATTCCCTCCCAGATGGTCACGGAGAGGTAACAGAAAACCCACAGCCAGCACTTCTACCTTCTCCTCTCCAGCACAGACAGCGAGAGGAACCGCAATGGACCACACCCCGCACCACCGCGTCGGCTACCCCTTCCCCGCCGCCCGTGAGCATCGCGCTCACGAACCTGCCCGCCCCGAGCGCGGCGCCGGGGAGAACCCCGCCGGGGCGGTCCCGGTCGAGGACGCCCCCCGCAACCGCTTCGAAGGCCGCTCCCTCACCCGACCCGAGGAGGACCTCGAGGACCAGGGCCTCTCCTTCGACATCGCCACCGCCGTCACCCGCCGCGGAGCGCTCGGTGTGCTCGGCGGGGGCGCGGTCGCCGCAGTGCTCGCCGCCTGCACCGCCGGCGAGGCCACCTCGAGCGGAGCGAGCGACGGGGGAGGGGCGAGCAACGGCACCAGCGCTTCGTCGCTCACGGAGATGCCCGGCGAGACCGCCGGACCCTACCCGGGGGACGGCTCCAACGGCCCGGACGTGCTCGAGACCAGCGGCGTGGAGCGCAGCGACCTCACCACCAGCATCGACTCGGACACCACCGCCGACGGCGTGCCGCTCGAGATCACCATGAACATCATCGACATGGCCGGCGGCGACATCCCGATGGAGGGCGCGACGGTGTACCTGTGGCAGTGCGATGCCGCAGGCCGCTACTCGATGTACTCCGAGGGCGTGGAGAACGAGACCTACCTGCGCGGGGTACAGATCGCGGACAGCGCCGGCCAGGTCACCTTCACCAGCATCTTCCCCGGCTGCTACGCGGGCCGCTGGCCCCACCTGCACTTCGAGGTGTTCCCCGATGCGGAGTCGATCGTGGAGGCGAGCAACGCGATCCTCACCTCCCAGATCGCACTGCCCGAGGACGCCTCGAACGAGGTGTTCTCCCTCGAGGAGTACGCCGGCTCCGCCGAGAACCTCGCCCAGCTCACCCTCGAGACCGACGGCATCTTCTCCGACAGCTTCGCGCAGCAGCTCGCCGTGCTCAGCGGCGACAGCACCTCCGGCTACGCCTTCAGCATCGACATCCCGATCGACACCACCACCGAGCCCGAGACCGGCGGGATGGGCGGCGGCCCCGGCGGGGG
>CAZHSL010000658.1:0-1604 GCA_964535185.1 uncultured Corynebacterium sp. | reverse complement strand
GGGTGCTGTAGCGGCGGCCGCGGCCCCGGGTGCGCTGCGGGATCACCAGGCCCAGGCGGTCGTACTGGCGCAGGGTCTGCGGGTGCATCCCGGAGAGCTCCGCCGCCACCGAGATCACGAACACGGGCGCCCGGTCGTCCAGGCGGTGCGAGCTGGGCATCGGAGGGCTCCTCTCGGGATCCGGCGGTGACGGTCTGGGCGGAGGGATCGGGCCAGGTGATCGGGGCCCGGCGGCCGGGCCTCAGCGCGCGGCGGCCTCGGCGAGCCCGGCCCTCGGGTCCTCCTCGGCCAGCGCCGTGCGCAGGTCCTCGACGGCCTTCCGGGCAGCGCCCTCCACGTGGGTGGGGACGGCGACCTGGACCGTGACGTGGAGGTCGCCGGTGGACTTCTTGGTCACCAGGCCCTTGCCGCGCACCCTCAGGGTACGGCCGGAGGGCGTGCCGGGCGGGATCTTCACCGAGACCGTGCCGCCGTCCAGCAGCGGGACGGACACCGTGGTGCCCAGCACCGCCTCATCGAAGGCGACCGGCACGGTGATCTTCAGGTTCGTGCCGTCGGCGCTCCACACGGGGTGCTCCTCGACGTCCAGGGTGAGCAGCAGGTCGCCGGCGGGGGCGCCGCCCGGGCCGGGCCGGCCCTTGCCGCGCAGGCGGATCTTCTGGCCGTCGTGCACCCCGGCGGGGATCCGCGTGGTGACCGAGCGGCCGTCGACGGTCAGCTTCAGGTCGGTGCCCAGCGCCGCGTCGCGGAAGCTCAGCTTGGTGCGGGCGGAGATGTCGGAGCCCTTCGTCGGGGCGCGGTGCGGGGAGAACCCGGCCGGGCCTCCGCCGCCGAAGCCGCCGCCCTGGCCGCCGAACATCCTCAGCAGGTCCTCGATGTCGGGCTCGCCGCCGCCACCGGGCGCGGTGCGTGGGCCGGCCTGGCCGGCGCCGAACATCGAGGAGAAGATGTCCTCGAAGCCGCCTCCGCCGGGGCCGCCCTGGCCCGCGGAGAACCGGGCGCCGCCGGCGCCCATGGCGCGGATGGCGTCGTACTGCTCGCGCTGCTCGGCGTCGTTGAGCACCGAGTAGGCCTCGCCGATCTCCTTGAACCGCTCCTCGGCCTTGGGGTCGTCGGGGTGGTGGTCGGGGTGGTACTTCCTGGCCTGCTTGCGGTAGGCCTTCTTGATCTCCTGCGCGTCGGCGTCCTTGGAGACGCCGAGGACCGCGTAGAAGTCCTTGTCGAGCCAGTCCTGTCCGGACATGTGCGTCTCCTTCCGGGAGCTTCGGGGCGGGGTCGTGTCGGTGGGGTGACGGGTGCGGGGCCCGCCGGCCGGTGGTCGGCCGGCAGGCCCCGCATCGTCTCGGTGAGCGGTCCGGCTCAGGAGGGACCGCGGGTGCCGACCCGGGCGGGTCGGAGGATGCGGTCGTGCATCGCGTAGCCGGGCTGCATGACGATCGAGATGGTGTTGGTCTCGACGTCGTCGGCGTCCTCGTGCATCAGCGCCTCGTGGAGGTTCGGGTCGAACTCCTCCCCGACGACGCCGAAGCGCTTCAGGCCGTGCGATTCGAGCACCTCCTCGAGCTTCTGGGCGATCGAGTGGAACGGGGTGCCCTCGGCGATGT
>CAZHSL010000657.1:0-1607 GCA_964535185.1 uncultured Corynebacterium sp. | reverse complement strand
TGATGTCTGCCGAGAACCCGGACCTCGAGATCGCCCAGGCGGCGACCCTGCGTCCGATCACCGAGATCGCCGAGAAGGCCGGAGTGCCTGCGCAGGCCCTGGTCCCCTACGGCTCGTACAAGGCCAAGGTCGATGTGCGCCAGATGACCCCGACGGGCAGGACGGGCCGACTGGTGCTGGTCTCGGCGATGTCGCCGACCCCTGCCGGCGAGGGGAAGTCGACCACCACCGTCGGCCTCGCCGACGCGTTCACCCTGCAGGGCCATCGCACGATGGTCGCGCTGCGCGAGCCCGCGCTGGGGCCGATCATGGGCATCAAGGGCGGCGCCACCGGCGGCGGCCACGCCCAGGTGGTGCCGATGGAGGACATCAACCTCCACTTCACCGGCGACTTCCACGCCATCCAGATCGCGAACAACACGCTGGCCGCCCTCGTGGACAACCACATCCATCAGGGCAACGCCCTGAACATCGATCCGCGACGGGTGCAGTGGAAGCGGGTGGTGGACGTCAACGACCGCGCACTGCGGAAGATCACGATCGGCTTGGGCGGCCCCACCCAGGGCGTGCCCCGCGAGGACGGCTTCGACATCGTCGTCGCCTCCGAGATCATGGCGGTGCTGTGCCTGGCCACCGACCTGCAGGACCTGCAGGCACGCATCGACCGCATCGTGGTGGGCTTCACCTATGACCGCAGCCCCGTGAGCGTCGCCGATCTCGGTGTGGGCGGTGCCGTGACCATGCTGCTGAAGGACGCCCTGCTGCCGAACCTGGTCCAGACCCTCGGCGGCACCCCGGCGCTGGTGCACGGCGGCCCCTTCGCGAACATCGCCCACGGCTGCAACTCGCTCTCGGCCACCCAGCTGTCGCTGTCCCTGGCGGACATCACCGTCACCGAGGCCGGTTTCGGCTCGGACCTGGGCGCGGAGAAGTTCCTCGACATCAAGTGCCGCCTGGGCGGTCTCTCCCCCGATGCCGGTGTCGTGGTCGCGACCGTGCGCGCCCTGAAGATGCACGGCGGCGTCGCCAAGGACGACCTGGCCGCCGAGGACGTGGACGCGGCGGTGGCGGGCACCGCGAACCTGGCCCGGCACGTGGAGAACATGCGCAAGTTCGGCATCGAGCCGGTCATCGCCCTGAACCGCTTCCCCACCGACACCGAGGCCGAGCTGGAGGCGGTGCTGGGCTGGGCCCGGGAGCAGGGGTTCCGGGCCGCGCTCTCGGAGGTGTGGGCCAAGGGCGGCGAGGGCGGCTTGGAGGTCGCCGAGCAGGTGCTCGCCGCGATCGACCAGGATGAGCCCGATTTCCGCCACCTCTACGATCCCTCCGCCGGGATCGAGGAGACGCTGCGGACCCTGGCCCGCGAGATCTACGGGGCCGACGACGTCGTGTTCGAGGACCGCGCTCCCGCGCAGCTGCGGATGCTGAAGCGCAACGGGTGGGACACCCTGCCCGTCTGCGTGGCCAAGACCCAGTACTCCTTCTCCGACGACCCCACAGAGCTCGGCGCCCCCACCGGGCACCTGCTGCACGTGCGGGACCTGGTGCCGAAGATCGGGGCTGGCTTCGTGGTCGCGCTGACCGGCGCGATCATGACGATGCCGGGC
>CAZHSL010000656.1:0-1614 GCA_964535185.1 uncultured Corynebacterium sp. | reverse complement strand
CCGCCCGCCACACCCTCACCGCCGTCGCCGCCTCCAAGGCGTTCAACCTCCCGGGCCTGAAGTGCGCACAGCTGATCACCAGCAACGAGAGCGACCGGGAGCACTTCGCGGCCGTCGGCCATTTCGCCCGCCACGGCGCCGCCAACCTCGGGCTCGCCGCCACCAGCACCGCCTACGACGAGGGTGAGGAATGGCTGGGCGGCATCCTCGCCTACCTGCGCCGCAACCGCGACACCGTGGCGACGATGGTGCGCGAGCTGCTGCCGAGGGCGCGGCTGACCGCGATGGAGGGCACCTACGTGGCCTGGCTCGACCTGCGCGAGTACGGGATCACCGGCTCCCTCCACGACCATCTGCTCGAGCACGCCCGGGTGGAGTGCACCGAGGGCACCGCCTGCGGGGCGGGCTGGGCCGGGCACGTGCGGCTGATCTACGCGATGCCGCACCCGCTGCTGGTCGAGGCGATCACCCGGATCGCGCGCGTGCTGGAGCCGCAGCGGGCGGGCTGAGCATCGCCGGGCCGCGCACCTGCCGTCATCATGGGAGGCATGCCCACGCCGCCACAGCCACGCCCCGACCAGCCCGATGCGCAGCCGCGGGTGCCCGACACCGGCGCGGTCCTGTTCTCCCACGCCCCGGCACCCGAGCCCGAGCCGTCGGACGGCGCCGCCGACGCGGAGCAGACCGGCTGGCCGTGGTTCCTCCCGCAGGACGGGCTGCGCCGCGACCACCTGGCCGGCGCCGTCGACGCCGAGACGGACCCGGCCGGCGCCGCCGCGGCCTATGCGCGGATCCCCCTGGTCACCGCCGCGACGGCGCTGCTCGAGCACGTGGGGGAGGGGCGCGAGGTCACGGCCGACGGCGGGCTGCCCCTCGCCGAGGTGCGTGCGCTCCTCGAGGCGTGGCAGCTGGATCCCGGGGAGCAGGAGCTCACCACGATGTGGCAGGTCGGTGAGATCGCAGGCCCCTGGAACGCCCTGCTCAGCGGCGGCTGGCTGTTCGTGACCGGCACCCGGGCCCACCCGGCCGACGGGGTGACACCTGCCGCGTCGCCGAGGCAGGACCCGGCCGCCTTCGTCCGCTTCGCGCGTGCACTGATCCTGCTGCTGGTGCTCGATGCGCTGAGGCAGGATCCCGAGCGCGGCGGCCTGTTCGGGGACCCGGACACGTTCGCCGCCCTCATGCACACCCTCGCCCCCGAGGGCCTCGCGCTCCCGGCCACGATCCGGGTCGCGCTCGATCGCGGCCTGGTCCCGTCGGACCCCGCCGGCGACCCCGACATGGACGAGATCCAGCGGTACTGGCGCACCCAGAGCGACCTCGCGGCACTGGCCTCCTACGGTCTGCTGGAGCGCGAGGCCACGCCCGACGGGCAGGAGACCCGCTGGCGCGGCACCCTCGAAGCGGTGGTCGAGATCTTCGGCGCGCTGGAGATGGCCGACGACCCCGACGCCCCGCGGTGACCGCGCCCCGGCGCCTCAGCTGCGCAGGTGGGAGGCACCGTTGAGGTCCAGGATGGTGCCGGAGGCCCACTGCGCCCCGGGCGCAGTGAGGTAGCAGATCGCCTCGGCGACCTCCTCGGCGGTGCCCACCCGCCCGAAGGGGCTCTGCGCC